>NZ_JBFUKG010000015.1:0-138219 GCF_056400945.1 Polaromonas sp. P4_H1
TGAGCTTCAAGCACACGGTGCAACTGTGGACAGAGTGGGTCTCGCGAGGCCTCTCGGCCACGAAGGATTGCGGGCGGCTATTCACGTTGATCGCACAATGCAGGGTCGGCCATCGACCCGGACGCATCGAGCCGCGAATGCGAAAACGAAGGCCCAAACCCTACCCCTGGTTGAAGGTGCCCCGCGACCAGGCTCGCCGACACGTCCAGAGGCATGGTCATGCCTATGAGCCAAAGTAAGTGCCATTCGCCCTAAGTGTTGAAGAGGTCGTGAGCGAGTACAACCCCCCTGTCCTGAAAACCTGGGAAACCCGGGGCGAACCGCGCTTGCTGCTGATCGGCCCGTACCGGATGGGTTTTGACCTGGCGCCCAGGGAAGGGAAGACCCAGTTGCGTGTCTGGATCGACTACAACCTGCCGTCCGGTTGGCCGGGACGCTGGCTCGGCAGACTGCTGGGCGCCGTTTACGCGGACTGGTGCGTGACGCGCATGGTGAAGGATTCGACGAGCTCTGCGTTGTTCAAGACGGTATGAACAAGGAGCACAACATGGCGATCATTTCTTTGGCATGGCGTCGCATTCCCGCGAAGAACCTGCTCGTCCTGCTGCTTTTGCTGCCCCTGATGGCCGCGACGTTCAGCGCGTTTGCGCAAGATGGTGCGCCGGCAGAAACCCAGACATCGGTCCAGCAAGGTGTGACGGTGAAGGTCACGCCCAGGGTGGTCGGCGCCGGCAACGCGCGCTGGCAATTCGCCATCGTGCTCGACACCCACAGCAGCGACCTCAACGATGACCTCGTGACCATCGCAACGCTGGTCACAGCCGATGGCCGGGAGGTCAGGCCGCTGGCCTGGACTGGCGCGGCCCCCGGCGGACATCATCGCGAGGGGCTGCTCGAATTTGCGATGACCGCGCCCTGGCCCACGGCGATTGAGCTGAAGCTGGCGCGCCAGGGCGAAGCTGCGCCACGGGTCTTCCGCTGGCAGTTTTGAACTCCGGCTCGCTCACCCCAGCATCATGAGAGCGGCGGCGGCCGAGCCGGCAGCAATCGACAGGCCATAACCGGCTGCGACAGGGCGACCGAGCGGCATCCCGCCGATCACGGCAGCAATGCAAGCCTTCGCCACCATGTTGGCCGCGGTTGCGAGGCCCACGGCGGCCACGGTGGTGGTCACTGCCAGGCCGCCCGCCGCCTGCATTTTCATCACGCTGATGATGATGGCGTCGACATCGGCCAGCCCCGACAGTGTGGCCAGCGCATACAGGCCGGGGTCGCCCAACCACGCCTTGCTGGCCTGGGTCAGCACGGCCATCAGGCCGAGAAACGCGCCGAAGCCGAGCGCTGTGCTCAGGCCGAAGGGCGCGATAGGATCGCCCTCCGACGCGACAGCGCCAGACGTGCCGCGCTTTCGCTGCCACGCGGCCAGGCCGAGAAGGGCGGCGCCTGCAGCCACCATGGGAACCCCGAGCGGCCGCCCGAGCGCAGGCTGAAGCGTGAACACGATCACCGTTATGCGCAGGAACATCATGCCGCACGCGGCCAATGTGCCGGCCGCCGCGGCATCGGTGAGCGCCGGTTCCGCCCGGGCACGCCTGGCGAGCATGAGCGTGGCTGCGGTCGAGGAGGCCAGGCCGCCGAGCAAGCCGGTCCAGAAGATGCCGCGCTGGGGGCCGGTGAACCGCATCGCGATATGGCCGCACAGGGACATGCCGGCAATCAGGATCACCGCCCACCACAGACGATATGGGTTCAGCGCGGCATAGGGGCCGAAGCCGGCGTCCGGCAGCAGCGGCAGAATGACGACCGACAGCACGAGCAGCTGCAGCGCGGCGCTGAGTTCGCTGTGCTCCACGAGTTGCAGCCAGCGGTGCAGCGTGGGCTTGAGATCGAGCAGCACCGCGATGACGACTGCCGTGCCCACCGCGATGGCGGGATGGCCTGTGCCGGCCAGCACGCCGAGCGCGTAGGTCAGCAGCGCGGCAACGGCGGTGGTCGCGCCCAGGCTGCCATGGATGCGAACGTTCTCGTGATAGGACACCGCCCCGAGGATGGACAGGCCGGCGAGCCCCATGGCCACTGGCCAGGGGCCCAGGGTCTCGCTCAGGACGCCGAGCACGCCGCCCAGCAAGCCAAACAGCGAGAAGGTCCGCAATCCCGCAACGCGGCCGCCTTCAGCACGCTCGCGCTCCTGCCAGCCGCGTTCGAGGCCGACCACAGCGCCGGCGGCGAGTGCCGCAGCCAGGGATGACACGATGGACATCACGGAGGGAGGCAGGAGTTCCACGGGAGGTTCCGGTGTGTAGTGTGAGCGGTGGGATGCCGTAGGGAGACCATAGTTACGCATTCATTGTCAAGCAGATCAGGCCAATATTCCAATATTCAGGGCTGTGACTGGAGGGGCGCGCACCGGGCGCCAGCTCGCCGGTCCAGCGCGCGGCCCACCAGTTTGCGCAGTTCGCTGAACCACAGCACGACGCTGCCCATCGCAGCGCAGACCAGCCACTGATGGAGTGTCAGCGGCACGGTGCCGAAGGCGAGATTGAGAAAGCCGAGGTTGACGACCGCCACCTGCAGCAGTGCCGACAGGGCAACCGCGCCCCACAGCCAGGGGTTGACGAACAGGCGTGTGAACGCGCTGGTGGTTTCGGAACGGGCGTTGAAGCAGTTGAACAGGTGGGCGAAGACCAGCACCGTGAAGCCCGCGGTGCGTGCGGTGGCGAGGTCTTGCGTGCCTTCGATCAGCCCGCCCGGCAGGTACAGGTCCATGGTCAGCAGGGTCACCATGGCCACGACCACGCCAATCTGGAGCACCCCGGCCCACATGCGGGCGTCGATGACCCGCTCACTCAGGTGGCGCGGCTTGCGGGCCATGACGTCGTCGGTTGGCGGGTCCACGCCCATCGCCAGCGCGGGCCAGGAGTCGGTGATCAGGTTGAGCCACAGGATCTGCGTGGCCAGCAGCGGCAGCACCACCGCGCCGCCGGCGGCGGTCTGCGTGCCCGTCAGGCCGATCACGCCTGCCCCGACCACACCGAGGAACACCGTCAGCACCTCGCCCATGTTCGAGGACAACAGGTAACGCAGGAACTTGCGGATGTTGTCAAAGATGCCGCGACCTTCGCGCACCGCCTCAATGATGGTTGCGAAGTTGTCGTCGGCAAGGATCATCTTGGCCGCCTCCTTCGTCACCTCGGTTCCGGTCATGCCCATCGCGATGCCGATGTCCGCCGATTTCAGCGCCGGCGCGTCGTTGACGCCGTCGCCCGTCATCGCGACGATGTCTCCGTGGGCCTGCAGCGCGTCGACGATGCGCAGCTTGTGCGCGGGCGCGACCCGGGCGTAGACCGACGTCTTGCGCACCGCCTCCGCGAACCCCGCATCGTCGAGCGCATCGAGCTCGGCGCCTGTCAGCGCCGTGGCGCCGGCATCGACGATGCCCAGGTCTGCGGCAATGCGGGCGGCGGTGCGCGGGTGGTCGCCGGTGATCATGATGATCCGGATGCCGGCGCGCCGTGCTTCTGCAATGGCCTGCGCCGCCTCCTCGCGCGGCGGGTCGATCATGCCCACGGTGCCGACGAAGATGAGGTCGTGTTCCAGGGTGTCCGTGGCCTGCGGGTTCTCGTCCGGGCGGAGGGGGCGGTAGGCTACAGCCAGGGTGCGCAGCGCGGCATCGGACAGCGTGTAGACGTCAGCCAGAATCTTCGCCCGCAGTTCATCGTCGAGTTCAACCGACTCCATCCCCACCCGCGCCCGGTTGCACCTCTGCAGCAGGACATCCGGCGCGCCCTTGGTGACCACGACAACCGCATCGCCGTGTTCGTGGTCGAGCGCTATCGTCGACATCATCTTGCGCTCGGAGGTGAACGGGATGTCGCCAATGCGCTCGAAACGCTGCTCGCGCCGCTCGCGCATTTCGGCATGGCCCAGCTTGCGTTCGGCCACCAGGAAGGCCGCTTCGGTGGGGTCGCCGTGGATCTCCCAGGCACCGTCCTCGCTTTGGCGCAGGTCTGCGTTGCCGGCCAGACTGCCCCCGCTGAGCACCACCACGTGCTCGGCATGCAGCGCTCCGGCACCGAGCCTGGCGCCCTCGTGTTCCACCTGACCGTGGGGAGCGTATCCCACCCCGGTGATACGGGTTCCGCCGGAAGCGGTCATGACCCGTTCAATGGTCATCTCCGAGCGGGTCAGCGTGCCGGTCTTGTCCGAGCAGATGACCGAGGCGGAGCCCAGCGTCTCCACCGACGAAAGGTTCCTGATGATCGCGTTGTGCCTGGCCATCCGCTGAACCCCCAGGGCGAGCACCACCGACAGGATCGCCGGCAGCCCTTCGGGCACGGCCGCCACGGCCAGGGCGACACCCAGCAGCAGCACATCGATGACATCGGCCGCGCTGTGGATCTCCGACAGCAGCAAAACGGTTGCGACCACCACCAGGGCAATGATGATCACGGCGATACCCAGCATGCGCCCGATGCGGGCGACTTCCTTTTGCAGCGGCGTGCCTTCCTGGGCGGTGGCCTTGAGCATTTCGGCGATGGCGCCCACCTGCGTGTCCATGCCGGTCGCCGTCACCACGGCCCGGCCGCTACCCTGCACAATGGCGGTGCCCTTGAAGACCATGTCGAGCCGGTCGCCGAGGGTGGCCGGTTCGCGCAGGGTGGCCGCATCCTTGAGCACCGCCTCGCTCTCGCCCGTCAGCGAGGCTTCCTGTACACGCAGTGAGGTGGCCAGCACCAGGCGCCCATCCGCCCCGACGGCGTCACCCTCGCCGAGCACCAGCAAGTCCCCGGGTACCAGTTCGGCACTCGGCACCCGCAGCACCTGCCCGTCACGCACGACCGCCGAGGTCACCGCGGTCATCCGGGCCAGCGCAGCCACGGCATGCTCGGCTTTCGCTTCCTGCACATAACCCAGAACGCCATTGAGGATGACGATGACCGCGATCACCATCGCATCGACCGGCCAGCCGACCCTGCCGTCGATGGCCCAGGCGACGAGCGAGATGGCAATGGCGGCCAGCAGCAGGTAGATCAGCGGATCCTGGAAATGCGCGAGGATGCGGCGCCAGGTGGGTACTCGCGGCGCTGCGCGCAGTTCGTTGGGGCCTTTTTCCGCGAGCCGGCGCGCGGCTTCCTGCGACGTCAGCCCGCTGTCGAGGTCTGCCCCGAAAGCCTTGGCTACTTCGTCAGCGTCCTGGACGGACGGGTCCTCAGATTTTCCGGTCTGCGCCATCACCGATGTGAGCTCCCAGTGCGTGTTACGGGCATGGCCCGGCTTTGTCCTTCGGCGAGCCCGGTGACGCCCGTCACAGCGCTCTTTGTCCCAGCCGCCGCAGCTTCACCAGCCAGCGCTCCGCGTCGCCTGGCTTGAAATTGCCCACCATCCCGATCAGCGTCTCATGCACCGGCGCGATGCCGGAAAAACCCAGAATATTGCGCTCCAGTGACCTGACGCTGTGCGCGCGGAAGTACCAGCGGTAGAGCAGGGCGGGCATGCCCATGGTGACCACAATACGGGCCGAACGGCCTGTCAGGCCCTTTTTGGTGAAGGCGATGCTGCCGGTTTCGCGTTCAAAGGCAAAACCGGGCCGGGCCACCTGTTCAAGAAAACCTTTCAGGAGCGCGGGCATGTCACCCAGCCACAGGGGAAAGAACAGCACGATATGCTGGGCCCAGCGGATGGTGTCCTGCGCCTGTTGCAGGCTGGCGGGCAACTCGCCCTCCTCCCAGGCCTTCTGGCTGCGCAGCAGCGGAAATTCGAGTTCCGCCACGTTGAGCGAGCGCACGCTGTGGCCGCTCTCCAGCGCGCCGCTGGCGTAGGCCGCGGCCAGAGCATGGCACAGGTGAGGGGTGGTCGTGTCGGGGTGGCCCTGGATCAACAGGACATTTTTTGACGTCATGGCAGGTTGCGCTGTGTATGGCTTGAAACGGCGAGCACGGCCCTGGCCAGCAGCGGCGTAAGGCGGATGGCGTTGCTGGCGTGAGGGATCGTATCGCAGGTCACCACGCGTGTCACGCCTGCGGCCTGCAGCCGTTGTAATGCGCCGCTGTCAAAAAGGGCATGCACGCCAATGCACAGGGGTGCGGGCATGCCGGCCTGCTTCAGGGTTGCGGTGGCGGCGACTAGCGTCTGGCCGGTGGAGATGATGTCGTCCAGCAGCACAGGCGTCCTGCCGGGCCAGGGGCCGCTGTCGGCCAGCGTGACCTGCACATCGCGGTCGCCCAGGCGGGTCTTGCTCAGTACCGTCCAGGGGGCATCCGTCAGCCTGGCCACCTCGGCAACCCATTGCCCGCTTTCCTGGTCGGGCCCGATCACTAGCGGACGGTCGACATGGCTGCGCAGCCAGCGCGCGATCACCGGCGCTGCCGCGACCACCTGCGTGCGGATCGGGTAGATCTCACCCAGGCTGCGCCATCGGTGCAGGTGCGGATCGACCGTGACCAGGAAGTCGAGCGATGCCGACAGCAGCCGCGCATAGCTGCGCGAAGTGATCGCCTCGCCCGGGTGAAAGCGGTGGTCCTGTCGCATGTAGGCCAGGTAGGGCGCCACCAGGCCGACTTGCGCGGCACCCAGGTCGCGTGCCGCATCGGCGGCAAACAGCAGGGGCAGGGTCTTGCCGTCAGGGTGGTGCAGGCTGCCGGCCAGCACGATGCAGCGGCCCTGCACCGGCGCGTCAATGCGCACCAGGGTTTCCCCATCGGGAAAGCGGTGCTGCCACAGCACGCTCCAGTCGCAGCGCAGCAGGCGAGCCAGGGTGCGCGCCAGTCGGGTTTCATCCGGCAGGGCGACGATCAGCATCAGGCATCCTCCAGCACATGCACCGTCTCGGCCTGCGAGGCCGCGTATTCCAGCGCATAGGCCAGTTCACCCGGCGTGGCTGCGTGCAGCGTGAAAAGCGGCTGGCCGCGCTCGACGAACTCACCCGGCCGAACATGCAGGTCGATGCCCGCGCAAGCCGCCTCCGGCGCACCGGCCAGTTTGGCAATGCGGGCCAGGCGCCGGTTGTCGACGGCGAGAACGCTGCCGCTGCGCAAGGCATGCACCGCTTGCCGGTGTGCGGCTACGGGCGGCTCGCGCAGGCCGCCCTGAGCCGCACAAATGTCCTGGAACTTGCGCCAGGCCCGTCCATCGGCCAGCACGGCGCTGGCCAGCGCCAGTCCGCCAGCGGCCGCAGCGGCGCCGCCGAACTCGAGAACCTCGCCGGCCAACAGCAGCGAGCGCTGGGTCAAGTCCGCCGGCGCGTTGGCCTGGTTGCGCAGCACGGCCAGTACGTCGCGTGCCTCCAGTGCGGGGCCGATGCCCCGGCCTACCGGGGCCAGGCCGTCAGTTTGCAGCACACGCACCTGCAGTCCCAGGGCGTGTCCCACCTGGCTGAGCAGCCGGCCCAGCAAATCCGCCGCCTCGGCGCTGCGAACCTTGGCGGTGGGCCCCACGGGCATGTCGATCAGCACATGGGTGGAGCCCGCAGCCACCTTCTTGGACAGAATAGAGGCCACCAGCTGGCCCTGGCTGTCAAGGTCCAGCGGACGTTCCACCCGGATCAGGATGTCGTCCGCCGGGCTCAGGCGTACCGCGCCGCCCCATACCACGCAGCCGCCGGTGCTTTCGACCACCCGGCGGATCTGCGCCACATCCAGGTCCACCGGTGCCAGTGTCTCCATGGTGTCGGCCGTACCGGCTGGGGAGGTGATGGCGCGCGACGAGGTCTTGGGCATGCGCAGCCCGCAGGCCGCCACGATGGGCACGATCACCATGGTCGTGCGGTTGCCCGGCAGCCCACCCACGCAGTGCTTGTCCATCACCAGGCCTTCGCCCCAGTCAATCCGGTCGCCAACGGCAACCATCGCGCGGGTGAGCGAGACGGTCTCCTCCAGGTCCAGCCGGTCGCCGGCACAGGCGGTGACGAAGGCCGCCAGTTGCAGGTCCGAGTAGCGACCCGCGGCCACGTCTTCAATCACGGCCGTGATGGCCGCCTGGGTGAGGGGCCGTCCATAGACCTTGGCGCGCACATGACCCAGCGACTCGAGCGGCGCGGGGTGGCGCAGCGAGACCATGTCGCCCTCCTGCGCCCGGAGCAGGCGCCACGCTGCTTCGGACAGGCCGGCCTCGTCGGGTGCGAGAAAGTCGCCAGACACCACGTTCAGCGTGGCGACAATGGTGCGATCGCCCAGCGCCAGCTCCACCCGCGATTGCGCCTCGAAGCCTTCCGAGTGGCAGACGTGGCAGTCGCGGTGCATGAAGAGCACCGGCTCCTGGTAGGTGTCTATGCCCAGCCGCCGCAGGCGCAGCTTGTGGGGCGTGAGAGGAATCGGCGGGGTTTGCATGGCGGGGGCGTGTTTCAGTCACTGTAGGCAAGGTGGGGCGTTGATCTCATTGGGGCGGGGTATCAAAACCGTCACGGAACCCCGTCCCCGGGCGGGGCCTGAACAAAGGCAAGCTCGTCTTCGGCGAGCGGTTCGGCGACGGCGTGCAGGCGTTCCAGCACGGCGGCGTCAGCTTCGGACGGGTCCCCCCGGCGGCCCAGCAGGCGCGCGTGCAGCACCGGCAGTGGCGCCTCGCAGGCGACGATGGAGAACGGCACGCCCAGCGTGCGCGCCAGCGCCAGGGCCTCGGCGCGTTCCGCGCGGCGCAGGAATGCCGCGTCGAGGATCACCGGGTAACCTGCCTGCAGCGCGATGCGCGCCGTGTCGAACAGGTGCCGGTAGGTGCGCGCGGTGGCTTCGGCGTCGTACAGGTTCAGCCCCCGGGCGCGCGAATCCTCCAGCAGGCCGAGGCCAAACAGGCGCTTGCGCTCGACGTCCGAGCGCAGCCGGATCGCCCCCTGCTGTTCCAGCAGGCGCTGTGATGCGAGGGTTTTGCCCGAACCGGGCAGGCCGTGGGTGATGGACAGCCGCACGTCGCGGGGCCCGATCCAGCCCAGAGCCGCCTGCAGGTAGCGTTGCGCCGCGGCGCTGTTGGCCCTGCGCAGGTGTTCCACCTGTGCCCGCACCAGCGCGCGGTAGACGAGCGAAAACCGCAGCGCTGGCAGTCCGCCATGATCGCCCGTGCGGTCAAGCCAGCCGTTGAGCAGGCGAAAGGCGAGGTCGCGGCGACCGCAGGCGTCGAAGTCCATCACCGCGAAGGCCACATCGTCGAGCACATCAATCCAGCGCAGCGCCGGGTCAAACTCGATGCAGTCGAAGGCCACCACGCCGCCATCGTGCGCCAGCAGATTGGCCAGGTGCAGGTCGCCATGGCATTCGCGCACATGGCCATCCGCCTTGCGGGAGGTCCACAACGGCGCCAGCGTGCCGGCCCCGGCTTCGAGCCAGGCCCGGAGCGCGGCAAGCCCGGCCTCGCTCGCCAGCGGCCGCACGCCTTCGAGTGCCGCCAGCGCGCTGGCGCGCCGCCGTTCGGGGCTCGCGAAATCGCTCGTCGCATCCGCGCGGGATGCTCTCGCATGAACGTCGGCGAGCAGCGCGGCCAGCCGATCGACATCATCGGCGCGCAGCGTGTCTGCAGCCAGCTGCTCGCTGAACAGCGCACCCGGCGCAAAGCGTCGCATGCGCACGGCGTACTCCAGCACCGGACCGGCACCGTCGAGGACGGGCGCCTCCGGCCTGCCGGTGATGCGCGTGACACCCAGGTACAGCGACGGTGCCAGCCGCTGGTTCAGCCGCACTTCCTCTTCACAGAAATGACGCCGGGCTGCCAGGTCGCCGTAATCCACGAACGCCAGCCGCACCGGTTTCTTGATCTTGTAGGCGGTGTCGCCAGCCAGCAGCACCCACGAAATGTGGGTTTCCATCAGTTCCGCATGCAATGCCGTTGAAAGGACGTTGACCAGGGCGGCAGCCCCTCTCATTTGCTGGCTGCCCTCAGGTGGGGCACCCCCAACTTCCGGATTGGGCGCAGCGTTCACGGGAAGCTCCCTCTGAGCACGCGGCGGGGAAGAAAATGGAAATACACCACGGTGCTCAACAAGGCGGCAAAGAAGCACCAGACCGAAATGAACCAGGTGGTGTAAAAGCCGTAGGCGATGGCAAAGGACAGCAGTGTCAGGACGCCGAAGGCCTTCGCTTTCGGGTGCGTGGACAGCATGAGGCTGAGCGTGGTGGACACCAGGTACAGCGTCGACGCCATGGCCAGAAAATGCGGCGGCGAGACGTACTCGATGTGTTGCCCCGTCAGCTGCGAAACAACCGGGTAGTCGACCAGGTGGTACAGCAAAAAGGCGCCCACCGCGACCCCGGTGCCCACCAGCGCGAGCAGCGCCCGCCGGCGCGGCCCTGGTGGTTCGATCAACAGCACCGCGACCGGGACGTAGATCGGCCACAACACATGGGACATGAAGGAATACATCTGGGTCATGGCCTCATTGAGCCATGGCATGGCGGGCTCTGGCTCGAACGTCAGCCACAGGACGCCCTCGCTCAACTGCTGCACGGCGAACAGCAGCGGGATGGCCGCGAAGGCCAGTTCGCGCGGACGGCGAGGCTGTTTCAGGGTCAGCATTCCGATTCCGAGAAGGCCGGCGCCTGCGGCGAAGCTGGCTGTGGCAGAGAAGCACATTCAGCCTGCTCCCTTCCGGAGCCGCCAGATGCAGATGCAGATGCGACAGCCTGGTTGGCCGGCCTCAGGCAGCGCAGCCTTGCGCCTGGCTTCCAGGTTGGCTTCCAGTGTCCGGGCCCGGTCGTGCCGCGTCATGGCATGGCCGGCGCGGTGCAGATCGGTGGGAAGGGCGTTCCGCATTTTGGTGTTTTCCCACGGGGTTGCGACTCAATGTTCGTCCCATACGGAATCCATACAACATACGTACAGCATAGGAGTCTGCCGGCCCCTTCCATTGATGCAGATCAACCGCTCTTCAAAGGTGCAATAGCCCATCACCCATCACGGATGGGCTGCTGCTGTCGGCAGGATCGGCCGGGTCGGCCGGGTCGGCCGGAGGAAAGCGGCTATTGCACCGTCAGTTTCTTGGAAGCGGCGGTGGCCTTTTTGGGCAGCTCCAGCGTCAGCACGCCGTCGGCGTACTTTGCCAGGGCTTTGGCATCGTCCACGTCCTGGGACAGGCTGAAGGTGCGCGACACGCTGCCATAGTAGCGCTCGCTGCGCAGCACCTTGTCATCGCTGCCCCTGGTTTCCTTTTCCTGCTTGACCTCGGCGTCGATCTGCACGATGTTGCCGTCGATGCGCACATTGATATCGTCTTTCTTGACGCCGGGCAGGTCGGCCTTGACCACGTAGGCGTCTTTCTTTTCAGAGACGTCCACGCGCATCTGGATGGCCTGGGCGTTGATATCCAGCGGGACCGGTGAGAAGAAGCGGCGCAAGGCCGATTCAAAGGTGTCGCTGATGCCGGGTTCGAATACACGCAGATGGGTTGTCATGATGATCCTCCTGGGTGGGTTGAAAAAATGCCGGAGACGGCTAGGCACCGACCTCCAGCTTGTCGACCACGCGCGAAACGCCGCGGGCGGCGAAGGCGGCACCTATGGCGGCGTCATGCTCCGCCAGCGAATGCACCTTGCCGCTGATCGTGACGACGCCGCCCTCGACCTCGATGTCGAGATGCTGGGCTTCGCGTGTTGCCTGCCGTGTGAGCGCCGCGGTGATCCCGGCGCCGATATCCCTGGAGCTTGCACGGGGCTTGATATGGATGTGGCTGGTCAGGCCGCGGACACCGACGAGCGGACGGATGCACTGCTCGGCGCTGGCGAGCTGGTAGCCCCAGTCCACCTCACCGGTCAGGGTCACCCAGCCGTCTTCGACCTCGACCTTCACCCGCTCGTCGGGAACCAGCGAACTCCAGCGCAATGCGGACGACGCGGCCTGCGCGATCTCGGAGTCGCTTCGCTGGTGCTCGGCAGCCAGTTTGACGTCCAGTTCGAGGGCAATGCCGCGGACCCCGGCGACGCGGCGCACCGCGCGTTCCACGGCACGTTTTTCAGCGAAGGTGTCGAGATGGCCCGTCAGTGTCACCACGCCATCCCTGGCAATGACCCCGATGCCGATCGGGTTGATGGCCGCGTCCCAGGCGAGTTCCGCCGTGACGTCGGCTTTGAGTTGTGCATCTGTTTTCATGTTCTTGCTCCTTGAATCGTGAGCCGCAGGAAGCGACCGCCGGCCGCTGCGAATTGCGGGCTCAATTCACTCTATGCCGTTGGCTTTTTCCCTGCTTGATATTTCGCAAATCGCGACACGCTGCGCGTGGCCCATCGAGATAAGTATTTGATCTCGCGCAACGGCATGAGTGCCCGGCGGCGGGGTGACGCCAGCAGCGATGACCAGGACCGCAAAAAATAAATAGTGATGTGTCCGGTGGCGTGTTTGATACGGACTACGGGCGGACCCTGCGCGATAGGTAAAAGCTCAGGGAATGAGCACCGCAGCCCCGTTCACCGCCCCGCTGCGCAGCGCCTGCACGGCGGCATTGGCGTCGTGCAGCGCGAAGGTCTGCACATGGGTTTGCAGCGCCAGATTCTCCAGCAAGGTGAAGAAGTCCTCGCCGTCGGCGCGCGTGAGGTTGGCCACCGACCTGAGCACCCGTTCGCCCCAGAGCAGCCGGTAGTCGAAGGAGGGAATGGCGCTCATGTGGATACCCGCGCAGACCACGGTGCCGCCCTTGCGCGTGGCGGCCAGCGCCGCCGGCACCAGTTCGCCCGCGGGCGCAAAGATGAGCGCCGCGTCCAGCGGGGCCGGGGCGGCGTCCGGGGAACTGCCGGCCCACACGGCCCCCAGGCTGCGGGCGAAGTCCTGCCCAGGCTGGTCACCGGCACGGGTGAAGGCAAACACATCCTGCCCCTGGGCCACGGCGACCTGGCAGATGATGTGCGCCGCGGCACCGAAGCCGTACAGGCCCAGGCGGCGCGGCAGGGCGGCGCCGGCCAGGCGCCAGGCGCGAAAGCCGATCAGGCCGGCGCACAGCAAGGGTGCGGCATGGGCGTTGTCGTAGCGTGCCGGCAGGGCAAAGCAGAAACGCTCGTTGGCGGCAGCGTACTCGGCGAAGCCGCCGTCGCGGTCGTAGCCGGTGAACACCGGAAAGTCGCAGAGGTTTTCGCGGCCCATGGCGCAGAAGGCGCAGCGACCGCAGGCGCCGCCCAGCCATGGGATGCCGACACGCTGCCCGACGGTGAACCGCGTGGCCCCGACGCCGAGGGCGATGACCTGCCCGACCACCTCATGCCCCGGCACCACCTGGGGCCGCCGCGGCGGCAGGTCGCCGTCGAGGATGTGCAGGTCGGTGCGGCAGACCCCGCAGGCGAGCACGCGCACCAGCAGGTCGTGGTCGCCGGTGGGCGGCAGCGGTTTGTGGGCCGCCAGCAATCGCCGTCCGGCGGGGTCGGCGGTCATTGCAAACATCGAGGTCGGCAACATGCCACCATGGTACGCAATCCACCCCGGCATGGGTGGGGTTGGCGGGCTTGTCCTTGATCTGGCGCAAGCCGAAAATACGGTGCAGGTGGGATCATGTGGCATGTGGCATGTGGCATGTGGCGGCCATCGCCACAGAACGGGGGTTTTCATGGCGCTTTACGACCCACGTCCCGAGGGGCAGCACACACTGCCTCCCATGGACGTTCCCCTCAAGCTCTGGCTGGCCCGGCAGGCACACGGCATCTCGCCGGCGTCGCTCATCCTGGCCTACACCGACTGGCTCAGCCACCTGGTGGTTTCTCCATCGAAGCAGGCTGACCTGGGCGCCAGCGCCTTGCGCAAGTGGCTGCTGTGGCTGCAGTACGCGCCGCAGCCCTGGCAACAGGAGCCCCCCGTGAGCGTGGAGCCGCTGTCGCAGGACAAGCGCTTTTCGCGGCCCGAGTGGCAGGTGCCGCCGTTCAGCGTCCTGGCTCAGGCCTTTTTGCAGCAGCAGCAGTGGTGGGCCGAGGCCATGACTGGCGTTCGAGGGGTATCGCGGCACCATGAGGAGGTGGCCGCCTTCACCACGCGGCAGTGGCTGGACATGCTGTCGCCTTCAAATTTTGTCGCCACCAATCCCCAGGTCCTGAAGGAGACGCTGGGCAATGGCGGCATCAACCTGGCCACCGGGCTGGCCAACTGGTCGCGCGATGCGCTCGCCGTCCTCACTGAAGGCAAGCCGCGCGGCGTCGAGGAGTTCACGCCCGGACAGGGCGTGGCGCTGACGCCGGGCAAGGTGGTGTTCAGGAATCACCTGATCGAGCTGATCCAGTATGAGCCCGTCACGGCCGAGGTGGATACAGAGCCCGTGCTCATTGTCCCGTCATGGATCATGAAGTACTACATCCTTGACCTGACGCCCGACGACTCGCTGGTCAAATACCTGGTGGAGCGGGGGCACACCGTCTTCATGATTTCATGGCGGAACCCTGACAGTGCCGATCGCGACCTGGGCATGGACAACTACCTGGAAATGGGCGTCATGGCGGCCCTGCAGGCGGTTCGGGCCATCCGGCCGCGCGCGCGCATCCACGCGATGGGCTACTGCCTGGGCGGAACACTGCTGGCCATCGCGGCGGCGGCCCTGGCCGGCAGCAGCCCCAACCCGCTGAAGACGGTGACCCTGCTGGCGGCGCAGGCCGATTTCCACGAGCCGGGCGAACTGGGGCTGTTCATCGATGAGAGCCAGATCGCGTTCGTCGAAGACCTGATGGCCGAGTGGGGCTACCTGGATGAGCGGCAGATGGCGGGTGCCTTCGCGCTGATCAATTCCAAGGACCTGGTCTGGTCCAAGCTGGTCCATGAGTACCTGATGGGGGCGCACACGCCCATGACGGCCCTGCGGGCCTGGAATGCCGATGCAACGCGCCTGCCCGCCCGCATGCACAGCGAATACCTGCGCTGGCTTTACCTGCACAACGACCTGGCCGCGGGCCGCTACCGCGCTGCCGGCCACGTGGTGAGGCTGTCCCATATCGAGCTGCCGCTCTTTGTGGTCGCGACCGAGGCCGACCATGTGTCGCCCTGGCACTCGGTGTACAAGATTCACCGCCTGACCTCCAGCCCGGTCAGCTTTGTCTTGAGCTCCGGCGGCCACAACGTGGGCATCGTCAATCCACCGGCTGGTCCTGCCGCGCATCCGCAGGCAAGCTACCGCATCGCCTCCCATGCGCCGGGCAAGGCGCCTGCCCATCCCCACGACTGGCTCGACACGGCGGCGCGGCGTGAGGGTTCATGGTGGCCGGGCTGGCATGACTGGCTGAGGCAGCACTCGTCTAGCATGGTCAAGCCGCCGCGTGTCAACGCGGTGATGTTCGAGGGGGCTCCGCTGGCAGCACCCGGCCGCTACGTGCACCTCGACTGACAGGCGCGACCGGCCGGGAGAGCGGTCGCAGGCCACGGGGCGGCAGCTTAATGCGTCGTCGGCCGGTTCCCCGCGCCATCCAGGGAGGCGGAAAGACTGGCTTGCCAGGCTTGCAGTGCCGGCTTGAAGCTGTCGCCGGCGCTGGAGCCCAGCAGGTGGCTGGCGCAGCCCATCATTTCCAGCTGGGCCTTCATCATGGCCGTCGCAATCTGCTGCCAGTAGTGGGCCGCCTCCTGCATATCGAAACGCAGCAGGTCCGACTCAATGGTGAGCAGCTCGGCAGGCCCGTGCGGGTCGCGCAGCCTTTGTGCAGCCGCCTCGTGGTGGACCGCGGCCTGGTGCGCGGCCTGTTGCTGGACTTTGCGGATGGCTTCGGAGCCGCGGAACATGGCGCTCGCACTGTCGGCTACCAGCGCGAACTGCAGGCGACCGAGGTTGGCCAGCAGGTTCCAGGGGGCGAAATCGGCGGCGCTCGCCTCGTGGGGCGGCGCACGCTGAGTGGTTTTGGTACTCATGGGGTTTCCTTTCGTTTTCAGGGTGGGGTGGGTGGAGGGATTAGCGCCGCAGCGCCGGCTGTCGTTCATGCTCATGAATGGCCTGGCAGGCGGTGCAGTAGGGGGTAGCCGGCAGGGCCGCAAGCCGCCGCAGATCGATGGCTTCGCCGCAGTCCAGGCAATAGCCATAGTCCGAAGGATGGTCGGGCCTGGCGTCGTCCAGCCGGCGCAGCGCGGTCAGCACCTGCTCGAGTTCGTGGGCGGCATGGTCCACCTTGGCGTCGGCGACCGTCGCCAGCGACTGTTCCGTTGCCACGTCCTTGAAATCCGTCACATCGTGCGACTCGGCTTCGGCTGCTTCGTCGGGCAAGCGGCCGGCGGCGCGCAAGACTGCGCGCAGTTCGCCCCCGCGCTGGGTGAGGAGCAGGCGAAAGCGCGGTGCCTGGCTGCTGTCGTAGATTTCCATGGCGAGCTTTCGTTGATCGTCGTTGAGGTGTCGTTGACGGTGTATTCCGTGTTTCAAATTCCATTTTGTGGGGCGCAAGTGCTGCCATCGTTGATCTAAAGCAAAGGCTGGCGCTGTCCGGGCGCTAATCTCAATACGGTTCAGTTAGCACACCGCGTGCAGTGCCGATCGTCTCCTTCCCCCGCTGGGGGAAGTCCGGGATGGGGGCTCACGGCGTGGGCGTCGAGCGACCGTGCTGACCTGGTCGTCGCTGGCCCCCACCCCAACCCTCCCCCGGAAGGGGAGGGAGCTTCAAGGGTCCTTCACTGAACGGTATTGGCGCTAATCTGGTTTTGTCAGACGGGGTGGCCCGCCTGCGCACAAGGAATTCCATGAGCGTACGTAATCTTGAAGCCCTGTTCCAGCCCGCGTCGGTGGCGGTGATTGGCGCTTCCGACCGCGAGGGTAGCCTGGGGTCGGTGGTGCTGCGCAACCTCAAGCTCGGCGGCTTCAAGGGGCCGGTCTGGCCGGTCAACCGCCGGCATGCGAGCGTGGATGGCGGGCCGGCCTGGCCCGATGTCGAGTCGCTGCCGCAGGCGCCGGACCTGGCCCTGATCTGCACCCCGGCACACACCGTGCCGGGACTGGTCGCCGCCCTGGGCCGCAAGGGTACGCGCGCCGCCATCGTGCTCACGGCAGGGCTGAAGCAGCCGGCCGTAGAGGGTGGCTCCGCAGGCGGGGTCTCGCTGGAGCAGGCCATGCTGGATGCTGCGCGGCCACACCTGCTGCGCATCCTGGGGCCCAACTGCATTGGCGCGCTGGTGCCGGGTGCCAGCCTGAATGCCAGCTTTGCGCCCGGCAATGCCCAGCCGGGCCGGCTCGCGTTTGTGACCCAGTCCGGCGCGCTGGCCACCGCCATGCTGGACTGGGCCAACAGCCGCGGCGTCGGCTTTTCGCATTTCATTTCGCTGGGCGACAGCGCCGATGTGGATTTCGGCGACGTGATCGACTACCTGGCCAGCGACCCGGGAACCCGGGCCATCCTGATGTACGCGGAATCGATCAAGGCGGCACGAAAGTTCATGTCGGCCGCGCGTGCGGCCTCGCGCAACAAGCCGGTGATCGTGGTCAAGGCCGGGCGCGCGCCCGATGGCGCCCGGGCGGCCGCCTCGCACACCGGAGCCCTCGCCGGTTCGGACGCCGTGTTCGACGCCGCGGTCAGGCGGGCCGGCATGCTGCGGGTCGACACGCTGGAGTCACTCTTCGATGCCGCGGAAACGCTGGCCCATGCGCGCCCGTGGCGTGGTGAGCGGCTGGCCATTGTCACCAACGGCGGCGGCGCCGGGGTGCTGGCGGCCGATGCTCTGCAGTTGGGGGGCGGCAGCCTGGCGCAACTGAGTGAGCAGACGCTGGCCGCCCTCGATGAATGCCTGCCGGCGACCTGGTCGCACGGCAACCCGGTCGACATCATTGGCGATGCCCCGGTCAGTCGCTACCAGGACGCCTTGCGCGTGCTGCTGGCTGCGCCCGATGTCGATGCCGTGCTGTTCATGCATGCACCGACGGCCATTGTTGCGTCCAGCGAGATCGCGCTGGCCTGCCTGCCGATGATGCAGGCATCGGCCAAGCCGGTATTGACGTGCTGGCTGGGTGGTGCCGCCGTGGCGGCTGCGCGCCAGTCCAGCGCGGGGGCGGGCATCGCCTCCTACAGCACGCCTGAGCGCGCGGCGGCGGCGTGGCTGCAGCTGCTTGGCCATGCGCGAAACCAGCAAGCCCTGCAACAGCTCCCGGCCGCCACACTGGACGACTTCACGCCGGACAGGGCGCAGGCCGGGTTACTGCTTCAACAGGTGCTGCATGACGGCCGCGAGTGGCTCGACGGGGCGTCGGCCCAGGCGCTGCTCCAGGCCTACGGCATCCCTGGCGTTGAAACCGTGCAGGTCCGCGACGTGCAGGAGGCCGTCGCCGCCGCCAGCCGGATCGGCTACCCGGTGGCCCTGAAGATTGTGTCGCCGCAGGTCATCCACAAATCCGACGTCGGCGGTGTCGTGCTGGGTCTGGCATCCGCCGAAGCCGTCAGGGCTGCGGCCGTGAAGATGTCTGGGCAGGTGACGCGCCTGCTGCCGCAGGCGGTGGTGCTGGGCTTCACTGTGCAGGCCATGGTGCAACGCCCTGGCGCCCATGAACTGATCGTTGGCATCGCCACCGACGCCGTGTTCGGCCCGGTCCTGTTGTTGGGCGAGGGCGGTACCGCCGTCGAGCTGCGCAAGGACCATGCGGTAGCCCTGCCGCCGCTCAACACCAGCCTGGCACGCGACCTGGTCGCCCGGAGCCGGCTGGGGCCCCTGCTGGCCGGTTATCGCGGCCGCCCGGCGGCGCACGAGCAGGCGCTGTTGACCACCCTGCTGCGGGTGTCGCAGATGGCCTGCGACCTGCCCTGGCTGGCGGAACTCGACATCAACCCGCTGCTGGTCGATGAGCACGGCGTGCTGGCGCTGGATGCGCGGGTCAGGCTGCGGCCGGTGCCGGCGGGCGAGGGCAGCCGGCTCGCCATCCGCCCGTATCCGTCGGCGCTGGAAGAGCGCGTCCAGCTGGCGGGGTGCGAGTTGCTGCTGCGCCCGATCCGGCCCGAGGATGGCCAGCGCCTGATGGCCTTCTATGCCGGCGCGTCGCCTGCCGACATGCGCCTGCGATTTTTCATGGCACGGCGCGAGGTGCCGCATTCCGAGTTGGCGCGCTACAGCCAGATCGACTACGACCGCGAGATGGCCTTCATTGCGCTGGCGCCCCAGGCGTCTGGCGGTCACGCGATGGTGGCGGAGGCGCGGGCCGTGTGCGACCCGGACAACTTGCGCGCGGAATTCGCCATCCAGGTGACGTCCGGCTGGCAGGGCAAGGGCCTGGGCCGCCTGCTGCTGGACAAGCTGACCGCCTACCTGCGCGAGCGCGGCACGGCCGAAGTCGTGGGGCAGTGCCTGCAGGAGAACACCGGCATGGCCGCGCTGGCGCGGCAGGCTGGCTTCGAGGTCTCGGCCGAGCCGTCCCAAGACACCATGATGATGCGCCTGCCGCTGCGCTGAAATCCTTTCAACTCCGGAGCCACCATGTCCACCTACCATCAAATCCTCGTGCCGGTCGACGGCAGCCCCACCTCGGAAAAAGCACTCGACGAAGCCATCAGGCTGGCCCAGCTGACCGGCGCCAGGCTGCGGCTGGTCCATGTCGTGGACGAGCTCAGCTATGTCAACGGCTTCGAGCCGGCGATGAACTACCTCAATGAAATCATTCCGCTGATGCGGGAGGCGGGCGAAAAATTGCTGGCGCATGAGCGGCAAAAGGCCGTGGACAAGGGCGTGGAGGCCGACTCCGTGCTGGTTGTGGAAGGCCCGGGCCGCATTTGCGACCATGTGGCGGAGCAGGCGCGGCGCATCAAGGCAGACCTGATCGTGGTGGGCTCGCACGGGCGCCGCGGCATCGGCCGGGTGTTGCTGGGCAGTGATGCCGAGCAGATCGTGCGGCATGCGCCGGTACCGGTGCTGGTGGTGCGGGGCGACCCGTCTGCCGGTTGATGCCCGCTGATGCCCGCGTTGATGTGCCCCGGTGAGAAGAAGCGGCCGGCTTCCCGCAGCCCTGCGCAGGGACGGCTTTGTCGCCTGTCCCCGTGCGGAAATCTGCTTCATCGTGGCGCACCTTTTGTCCTTCTGATCTGGACCCTTCTGATCTGGATCAAACGGGTCCCACTCCGCATATCTCCGCCTATCTCCGCATATCGAACGACTGATTTAGATCAAGCGGACGACCTGCAGCGCGCGGCAAACTTTGCGCCATGACCACTGTTTCGCCCGACCTTTTGCGCCGATTCGACATTGCCGGGCCCCGGTACACCTCCTATCCAACGGCCGACCGTTTCGTCGAGGCATTTACCGCGGCCGACTATGGCCAGGCGCTGGTCCAGCGCCAAAGCGGACCGGCCGCGCTGGCGCAACCGCAGCCGCTGTCGCTGTACCTGCACATCCCGTTCTGCGAATCGCTGTGTTACTTCTGCGCGTGCAACAAAATCATCACCAGGCACCACGACCGTGCGGCCACCTACCTGCGCTATCTCGGCCGCGAAGTGGACCTGCACACGGCCCAGCTGGGTCTGGAGCAGCCCGTCACGCAGCTGCACCTGGGCGGTGGCACCCCCACCTTCCTGTCCGACGCCGAACTCAGGGAACTGATGGCCATGCTGCGGCGAAGTTTTGCACTGGTGCCCGGAGGCGAATACTCCATAGAGATCGACCCGCGCACCGTGGACGGCGCCCGCCTGGCCACGCTGGCCGAGCTGGGCTTTAACCGGATCAGCTTCGGCGTGCAGGACTTCGACCCCGACGTGCAGAAAGCGGTGCACCGCATCCAGCCTGCCGCGCAGGTGTTCGCGCTGATGGAGCAGGCGCGGGCGACAGGCTTCGACTCGGTCAACATCGACCTGATTTATGGCCTGCCGCGGCAGACGCCGGAATCGTTCGCGCGCACGCTGGCCCAGGTGCAGCAGCTGCGGCCCGACCGCATCGCGCTGTATGCCTACGCCCACCTGCCCGAGCGCTTCAAGCCGCAGCGGCGCATCGTGTCCGCCGAGCTGCCCGGCGCTGCGGCCAAGCTGGCCATGCTGTCGCAAGCGCTTTCGGGCTTCGAGGCGGCGGGCTATGTCTACATTGGCATGGACCATTTCGCACTGCCCGGCGATGCGCTGGCCATTGCCAAGCGGCAGGGCCGCCTGCACCGCAACTTTCAGGGCTACAGCACCCAACCCGACTGCGACCTGATCGGCCTGGGCGTCTCGGCGATTGGCCACATTGGCGCGACCTACAGCCAGAACGCCAAGACGATGGAAGAGTATTGCGACCACCTCGACCAGGGACGGCTGCCCGTGGCGCGCGGTCTGGCACTCAGCCGGGACGACCTGGCCCGCCGGGCCGTGATCATGGCGCTGATGTGCCAGGGGCAGGTGCTGTTTGAATCGATCGAGCAGGCTTGGCTGCTGGACTTTGAGACCTACTTTGCGGCCGAACTCGAGCAGTTGAGCGAACTGGCCGACGAAGGCCTCGTGGTGCTGGATGACGCCGGCATCCAGGTCACGGCCAGGGGCTGGTTTTTCGTGCGGGCCGTGGCCATGGTGTTCGACCGCTACCTGCAGGCCGACCGCAACCGCGCGAAGTTCTCGCGCATTATCTGAAGAGCTCCAGCGGTCATGTCCACTACCCTCGCTGTCACGGCGCTGCTGATGGGGCTGGCGGGTGGCCCGCATTGTGTGGCCATGTGCGGTGCGGCCTGCGCCGCCATGCCCCGTGCCGGCCATGGTTCGCCTGCGCCCGCATCCACGCCATCGCGCTCGAATTCGCGCTCGCTCTGGATCTTCCTGGCAGGGCGGCTCGCCGGTTATTCCGTGGCTGGGGCCGCGGCCGCGCTGGCGGTGGAAAGCTTTGCCTGGCTCACGGCCCATGCCGTGGTGCTGCGGCCGGTCTGGACGCTGTTCCATCTGGCGGTGCTGGCGTGGGGACTGGTGTTGCTAGCCCAGGCGCGTCAGCCGGCGTGGGTGAATGCGGCCGGCCGCTCGGCCTGGGCGCGCATCCGCCCGCTCGCGGCGGCGCGCGGTGGTGTGTTTGCCATGGGCGCGCTGTGGACCTTCATGCCCTGCGGCCTCCTGTATTCGGCGCTGCTGGTTGCCTCACTGAGCGGCGGCGCGTCGCAAGGGGCGCTGTCGATGGCGCTGTTCGCCGCTGGCAGCGGCGCCTCACTGGCGCTGGCACCCCCGCTGCTGGCGCGCCTGCGGGACGCGGGTGACCGGCTGCGGCAGGACTGGGGCACGCGCGCGGCCGGCGCCCTGCTGGCGCTGACCGCTGCGTGGGCCCTGTGGGCGGACCTTGCCGCCCGCGTGGCCGCCTGGTGCGGGCTGGCTTAGCCGCAATACGGTTCAGTTAAGAACCCGTGAAGCTCCCTCCCCTTCCGGGGGAGGGGTGGGGTGGGGGCCAGCGACTACCAAGTCAGCACGGCGGCCCGATGCCCACGCCGTAAGCCCCCATCCCGGCCTTCCCCCAGCGGGGGAAGGAGAGGATCGGCACTGCACGCGGTGTGCTAACTGAACCGTATTGGGCTTAGCCGCTGTATGTCGACCCGAGCTGGCCCGCCGCCGGTCAATGGAGAGGGACAGATTCCAGATAGCAAGGCATGTGGCAGGTCCAGTGCAGCTCGCGCTCGATGCGCTGGCGCATGGCATCGGCGGCCGCCGGTTCGCCGTGGGTGATGAAGGTCTTTTTGGGTGCCGCCTTGAAGCCCTTCAGCCAGCCGATGATCTCAGCCGCGTCGGCATGGGCCGACAGGTCGTCGAGCATGGCCACCTCGGCATGCACGGGGATGTCTTCCCCATGGATGCGTACGCTGGGCGCACCGCCGGCAATGATCGCGCCGCGCGTGCCGCCGGCCTGGAAGCCGGCGAACAGGATGGTGTTGCGCGGGTCGGGCGCGAAGGCCTTGAGGTGATGCACCACGCGCCCGCCCGTCGCCATGCCGCTGGCGGCAATGATGACCATAGCGCCCTTGCGCGTATTGAGCAGGCGCGATTCCTCCGGCGTGCCCACGATGTGCGCCGTATGCGTCATGGCCTCGCATTGCGCGGCCGTCAGGCGCAACTCGTTCCTGTGCTTGAGGAACACCTGGGTGGCGCTGGCTGCCATGGGGCTGTTGAGGTAGACGGGCAGGTTGTCGCGAATCACGCCCTGGGCCTTGAGCAGATGGATGCAGTACATCAGGTTCTGGGCCCGGCCGACCGCGAAAGCCGGGATCACCACCACGCCGCCGCGCGCAGCGGTTCGGTTGATCACCTCGCCAAGCGCCGTCAGGGGATCGGAATTCTTGTGCAGGCGGTCGCCGTAGGTCGACTCGACGACCAGGTAGTCTGCACCGTCCATCTGTGAGGGCGCCTTGAGCACCATGTCGTTCGGGCGGCCGATGTCTCCGGAAAACAGCAGCGAGCGTGAGCCATTGTCCAGCCGCACAAACGACGATCCCGGCATGTGGCCCGACGGCGTCAGGCTCGCGTTCAAGCCCGGCGCCGGCTGCCAGTGTTCCCCATAGTCCACCGGGTGGAGTAGCTTTAGGCAGCGTTCGGCGTCTTCGCGCGTGTACAGCGGCAGCGCGGGCGAATGCTTCGACAGGCTGCGCCGGTTGGCGTATTCGGCTTCCTCTTCCTGCAGGTGGCCGGAGTCGGGCAGCAGGATGCGGCACAGGTCGGCGGTGGCGGGCGTGCAGTAGACCTTGCCGCGAAAGCCCTGGCGTGCCAGCAGCGGCAGGTAGCCGCTGTGGTCGATGTGGGCGTGGGTCAGTATCACGGCCTCAATCGCGGATGGCTTCACCGGCAAGGGCGACCAGTTGCGCAGGCGCAGCTGCTTGTACCCCTGAAACAGACCGCAGTCGACCAGTACCCTGGCCTTGTCGTGCTGCACGAGGTACTTGGAGCCGGTCACCGTGTCGGTAGCGCCGAGAAACTGGAGTCGCATGGAAATCCTCGCCGTGTGAGTGGCCAGTTTCCGGCCGTTACGCCACGGGCGGATTGATTTCGATCAAGTGCGGCCCTTGGAGCGAAGAAATAGAGTTTGAAATGTGCAACATTCGACCCGTTGCGGTCACTGAAAATTGGGCTTCGAACGACGGGACTGCAGCGAAAGCGGGTACTGACCAACGGCTGCTTTCTGGAAGCTCAGTTTTGAATTTTGGCATGCCAGTCAGCCGTCATTCGTCGCCGCCAGCAAGGTGCCCAAACCGGAAATACACATGGCGTAACTGACCGCAACAAAGCTGACATTCCAGACCCGGCGCGCTCAAGTCAACAATGCAGCGATGGCTGAAGTCAGCGCTTTAATTGACCTGCCACGGGATCTGACCAGGCTCAATTGAGAGCCGTTACCGTTCGAGCCGTACTCGAAGACGACGCGCGGGCTCCCTGAATGCTTTTTCGCCATCTTCGAGTATGTCGCACACGGCCTTGCGTATCCCGGCGTCCTCTAGTCCACCGGCAACATAGTTGAACGATGGAAGACCGCCGTCAGAAGATGAGCTCGCGTCAGCTACGATGACTTGGTCCGCGTCACTGTTGATGACCAAATTGGCATTGTGGGTAACCATGATCACCTGCCGTTTCGACTTAGCTGCAACGAACAACGAGACCAGTTCATCGAAGACCGACTTCGGATCGAGGTTCTCTTCGGGTTGGTCGATGATCAACGGACGATCATCAGCATCGTCCAGTGCAAGGTACGCCAACTCCAGTTGTCATCGACAAGAATGGTTCCGGTGTGCCGGGTTGCTACGCTTCTCCACCTTGACGAGTTTCGTTATGTTTTTTCCGATGCGATCGATGCGCCTTGAATACCGTGTCGAGCCAGTGCTTCTGCCACGAAGCCGTTGGCCTTCTTGTCTTCCACGTAATGGTGCAATAGCAACGCGGCCGCTTCGCCACGTCCTTTTGAGATGCCCATCGCTTGCTGGATCACCATGAAGCAGCCAGGCAGCAGACGCAGTCCGGGAATTCGATGCGTGTCTGATTCGAGTTGCTGCTTCACGCCAGCTGCCACTTCGGCTCCCTGCTTAATGAAAGTGTCAACGACAGTTGGTGAGGTAGGTGCCCGAACCAGCTGGGCCTGCTTGATCTCGCGTGTGAGGTAAAGGTCGTACGCGCTGCCTTTACCCACCACGATCCGGTTGCCGGGGCGGTCGACTTCGGTGTTGTCGCGTATCGGCGACGCATCCTTAACCAGGTAAGCGCCTTCAATGAGCAAGTACGGGGCTGTGAACGCGATGTCTGCGCCCCGCACCGGGTCAATCGCAAAGAAGCCGAAATCGGAATCTTGATTCGTCACCGCCTCCACTGATTTTCCGGCGGTGTCGAACACCACCAGCTCGACCACGACTCCGAGTTGACGCGCGAATTCATGGGCCAAATCAATCGACACGCCGAACGGCTTGCCGTCCTTCCCCATGTTCGCCAGGATGGGATTGCCCAGGTTGATGGACGCCCGCAGTTTTCCAGTCGGCGCGAAGGTATTGATGATTTCAGTAGAAATTGACATGATGTTGATTGCCGCTGCTGGTAACGTTGGGATGAAAGGTTGTCGCAATAGGCCTCAGCATTTCAGCGCGGCACTGCGGGCAATATCACACGGATGGTCGGTACAGGCTCACTGCATTGTCCCAAAGCGCCCTTTTGGATAGCGCTGGTCCTAGCACGTCTTTGACTAATGCGATGTCTGCAACTTCAAACGGCCGCTTCGCCCTGGTTGAGGGCAGATCCGTACCGAACATCAAGGCATTCGGATTGCGGGCGGCGATACGTTCGATGGCTCTGGATACATTCATCGTGACACGGCCAAACCCCGTTGCCTTGATTCGCGCGCCGGCGTCCACCAGGTCAAGCACCACCGACAGACCTTCTTCCGTCATGCCCATGTGGTCGATGACAATCTGTGGGAGCTTGGACAGCTTCCCAACATGGGGTCGCAGCGCCGCAGCATCGGCGTAAATTTCGGCATGCCAGTGGCCGGCAGCGTGGGCCCGGTTGGCCAGCGACACGATGTCGTCCACGGCATCGATGCGGCCGCGGAAAATATTGAACCGGAGTGCGCGAACGCCAATTGCAGCAAGACTGGTAATTTCCTCGTCCGGCACGTCCGGCGCCACCTGGGTCACGCCCACCCAGCGCGGCCCGAGCCGAGGGAGCAGCGCACGCAGGTAGGTCTGGTCGTTGCCATGGAATGAGCCCGACACGATGGCCCCTGCCGTGACACCAAGCGGCCGCGTCTGCTGCTGGTATGCCTCCAATGGGAACGACGGCGGCGTATAGCCCTGGTTGGCGATGATGGGATAACGCGTGTCGATGATGTGGCAATGCGCATCGAAGACGTCGGTGCGCGGCGGGCGTGTGGCGCAGCCAGCCAGTGCGAGGCCGGTGAATGCACTTGCACCCAGCAGGAACCGGCGGCGGTGAAGGTTTGAACTCATGTTGTCTCCGTTGGATTGGTGATTGATGTCGTCTGCGGTTCTCATTGAGCCGGGCCGGTGCCAGCGCGGCCGATGGCCTTGTCGATGCATGCCGCCACCAGAGCCGGCGCCTCCAGCGGCGTGTAGTGGCGCGTGCCGGGAATGACCGTCAACCGGGCGCCCACCAGCCGCGACGCGAGGTCCTCTGCCATGGCCAGCGGTGTAGCGTAGTCCTCCTCGCCGACGACGACCGCGGCCGGGCCGTTGTAGTTCGCCAGGGCCGCCCGCTCGTCGGCTTGACCCAGCATCCGGCAACTGCCGACGTAAGCTTGCACGCGGTTCGCGGTGAACACGCCGACGGATGCACGCACCAGATCAGGTTGCTCTTGCAAAAATGTAGGACTGAACCAGCGCGCCAACTGGAAGTCGACCAGGGAAACCATGCCTCCGTTCAAAGCGGCCACAGCGCGCTTTTCCCAGTTGGCCGGCGCCTCCGGGCCGTACCAGGCCGTGGCATCGATAACGGTCAAGCTCGCCACCCTGGCCGCAAAACCACCGGCAAACCCGAGCGCTACGGTGCCCCCCATCGAGCACCCCACGATGTGGGCGCGGGAGGCGCTCAGTGCATCCAGGGTGTCCGCCAGGTCCTTGGAGAACCGTTTCGTGGTGAAGCTGCCTTCCGAGGCTCCAGACGCGCCGTGTCCGCGGCAGTCCAACGCGTACATGCCGCCACTCAAAAGGCTGTTGTCCTCGTCCAGCGCGTCGACCACGCCTTGCCACATGTCGCCGTCCATCGCCAGCGCGTGGACGAACACCACCGGTGTGGCGGTCTTCAACTGCGCCTCGCGCAGCACGCGGAGGTTCAGCACGCATCCATCGTCTGCCGTCACCCGAATTTGTCTGGCGGTCACGCTCGGGCCATACTGCCGCAAAAGCCTGCCGCTCATTCCGCGCGTGCTCCTGATTTGGCGACCTGGGCACGCCAGAACGCCAGGTCCTTCACCATCTTGGCGTCGAGTTCCACTGGTGTGCTGATGGTCGGGACGAAGCCACCCGCGATGAGCTTCGTTTGCAGTGCGGGGTCCGCCATGACTTTGCGGAGGTCGGAAGCCACCTTGTTGCGTACGGCGTCCGGTGTTGCCTTCGGTGCCATGAAACCGAACCAGGTGTCCACTTCGTAGCCGGGAATCGTCTCTGACACCGTCGGGACGTTGGGCAAGTTCTTGATGCGCGCCTTCGACGACACCGCCACGGCTTGAATGCGACCGCTCTTGATGAAGGTGATGCAGGCGGGAAGGCCGGTAGATACCAACTGGATTTGCCCACCCATCAAATCAGTCAAGGCTTGGCCGCCGCCTTTGTATGGGACATGACTAAGTTGTTTTGCCCCTTCGCGTTTCATCAGCTCGGCCGCGAGGTGGCCGGGCGAACCGTTGCCGGCGGTGCCATAGTTCAGCGGCTCTTTGGCTGCCAGTACTTCCTTCATGGTGTTGGGGCCACTCTTGGGATTGCTGACCAGCACCTGTGGTGCCGTCGCCACCAAAGCAATGCCCGACAAATCTCTGATGGCATCGAAGGGTGGCTTCGGGTACAGCAGCGGATTGGCCAACACACCATCGCCCCAGAACAGCAGCGTATAGCCATCAGCCGGCGCGGCGATGACTGCCTGCGCTCCAATGTTGCCACCGGCGCCGGCCCGGTTGTCGATGACGACTGGCTGACCCCATAGGGCAGCGAGTTTGGTCGATAGGTCGCGTGCAATCAGATCGAAACTGCCTCCCGGCGCGAAGGGGACGATGATTTTGACCGGCTTGTCGGGAAACTGGGCTTGGGCTGCCACCCCACTGACGCACAACGTCATCACACTAGCTATAGCAGCCATCATTAATTTCTTCACTTCAAATCCTTTTGTCTTCGAGGGGAAAATGGGAACGCCGCATGGGCGGCAAGGAAGAGGACTACAAAAATACCTCGGCTTTCGACACTGGTGCACGCAGCCTGGTTTGTATCTGAATCCGCTGGTTTGTTTTATGTCCTATGTAGGAGTATAGGACAACATGATTAGAAGAGCAAACGAGGGTTTTCCCGTAAAATTAGAAGAAACGAAGAATGACACCATGACAATTCATCCAAATTCCATTCCGGTCGCTATCGACCAGCGCCTTCCCAGACATGTTCAAGTGCGCGACGAGTTGATGCGACGGATCGCTGACCGGGTGTGGAAGGCGGGAGAAGCACTCCCCAGCGAAGAAAAGCTGGCAATTGAGTTTTCAATTTCGCTGGGCACCATGCGCAAGGCCATCCAGGCGCTAGAACAGGAAGGCGTGGTGGAGCGCATTCACGGCAAGGGGACTTACGTGACGCGCGCCTTCGAGCGGGCCTCGATGTTGCGGTTCGTGCGCTTCCGCGGGGCCGAACAATCAGAACTGCCAACGGGACGCATCATCGCGCTGCGCTCGGAAACCGGCGATGAAGTCGCCCGCGAGAAGCTGCAACTCCGCGCGGCTTCTGAAAAGACCCTTTACCTGCACCGTTCACGCTCCTACGGCGAAGAGGTGGTGCTCGTCGAGCACATCTGGCTGCCGCTGAAGCGGTTCGCCAAGCTGGAAGCCTTCCTACGCCGGGAATCCCCGCCGCTCCTGTATCCGCTGTATGACAGCTTGTGCGGCGTTGTCGTTTCGCGGGCGGTGGACGAGTTGTCCATGGGTGTGCTTTCCAAGGACGACGCGGCCATCTTTGGCGTAGACCCGGCGACGCCGTGCATGCGCATCGAGCGCACCATGCACGACCATGGCGGCGCAGTGGTCGAGTGGCGCATCTCGTACGTGCCCGCAGACCGTTTTCACTACACCGTCGAAATCCGGTGAGACCGCGCCGCAGCATATTTCCATTTTGAATATTTCCTTATGCTGTCACCAGAAGCGTTACCAGAAAACGTGTTCAATTTGAAACCCCGACTCAAGTCGGGCACGGTGGAGTTCCCAGTGCATCACATGCGTGGCGGCACTTCAACCGGTCTGGTGTTGTGGGACCGGGCAGCACCGGCCGACCTGACGCTACGCGAGGAATTGCTACGCCACCTGATGGGCGTTCCGCTCGAAGGGCGCATCCCGGGCCATCGGCAGGTGACGGGTCTCGGGCGCGGTCCGGCGACCAGCAACAAGGTTTTCTTCGCCGATGTGGAGTCAACACCAGCGGGGCCGCGGCTGGTCAGCACTCTGGCGCAATTGGCGGGCAACCACAGCGGTATCGATTGGAGTGTGAACTGCGGCAACATGTCCGCCGCGTTGCCCCTTTGGGCGCTGGATACCGGGCTGATGGGAAGTGATCTGCCAGCAACCGGGCCGGTCAGCATTGAAATTCGAAACGTCAACACCGGCGTCATCTCGACCGCGCGGATGACGCGTGAATTGAACGGCAGTTTCGTCATGGTGGAGATACCCGGCGTCGACGGTGCATTTCCGGGCGTAGATTTGTTTTTGAAAGACCCGGTCGGAGCCAAGACGGGGCTGCTACTGCCGACAGGAGCGCCGAGCAACGTCATCGACGGACACACGGTTTCCTGTGTGGATGTAGCGGTGCCCATGGTGATTGCGGACGCGGCCGAATTTGGCAAGACCGCGCACGAACCTGCGCAAGCGTTGGAAGCCGACCTGGAGTTCATGGCCGCGTTGCGGCGGGTGTGGATTGCGGCGGGTCTGCGGATGGGGTTGAAGCGCCGCGATGGCCAGTTGATGACGGAAGACGACATGCAGCGCAGCGAGACCGTGCCGAAGGTGTGCATCATCGGCGCGCCGTTGAACGGGGGCCATTTGGCGGTGCGCTACTTCACGCCGCAGACCGCCCATGTGTCGATGGCGGTGTCGGGCGCGTGCTGCCTGGCAGCGGCGGCGTTGATTCCAGGTTCGGTGGCCCATCGCATTGCGCAAGGCATCGCGGTACCGATGGGGGAATTTTCCGACATCGAAGTCAGTATTGAAAACCCCGCCGGGCTTTTGATGGCCACGGTTGTGGCGCGTGCCCGTGCCGTTTCCATCGAGATCAGCAGTGCGGCGTATTTGCGCAGCACCCAAATATTGCTGCGTGGATATGTACCCCTTTATAGGGCTTCGAAGGACCTCAAAGCAGCTTTGCTTGGGCGCGATTTGTAGCCTAGCTTGGACGTTCATGAAAAGCACATTGTGATCGGCTCTCGGACGGCGTAAGGAATTTCGCAAGGCGAAACTTCAGGCATATCTAGGAATTGACAGGATTCCACCGTGAATGGGCATCCGTTGGCAGCCATAGCCTTGTAATTGTGTTTCCCGGAAGCCGCCGTTCGCCAATACCCGCTTCTGGCCGGGTGCGGGTGCAGCGATCAGCGAAATCGACGCCACATTGCCGACACCCAACCTGCCGATGTCAACGCCGGGTATGGAGCGAGTATTTCGGAAATCTCTACAGCCGCTGTCAGTCTTCTGCTGTCGTTCAGCCTGCCGCAGTGAACGACAGCAGATGGCCGACTGTAGCTGTTTCTACTGGCCGAACTTCGGGGTCCTGAGCCGACAGTGACGCCCCTCGTTGGGTGTCCGCAATGAGAGACCGGAGCGCTCATCCGGCCGACCTCACGCCTGCGCGAACATCCCTTCGAGGAATGATGTGATGTTCCGCATCGCGCGCGAGATGTAATTCTGCGCATTTTTCCGTACTTCATGAGTGTGGCTCATTGGTTCATAAAAAATACTCGTTGGACTTTGTCCGCTTCTCTCAGCGATAGTGGGTGCAACCAAAAGGACAAATACAAGCTATGCGAACAAACCTCCTCTGGCCGGTTTTGGCCGTCGCCGCCTACACGGCCTTCACAGCCTTCCCAGTTCAGGCCCAGACCACTTCACAGGCCACAGCGGCGCCTTCGATGCATCCGGTCGGCTACGGCGCACCCATGTCCCTGGCTGCGGCCAAAAAAGTCACAGATGCAGCCATGAGCGAGGCGAAACGCGTTGGGGTGCCCATGGTCGTTGCCATTACGGATCAGGCCGGTGTGCTGCTCTACCTCGAAAGGCATGACGATGCCATCTTGGCCGGTGTGACGGTTGCACAGGAAAAGGCCAAATCAGCGGCGGCGTTCAAGAGGCCCACAAAAGCTTTCGAGGATGTCATCGGCGGGGGCGGTAGCGGCAACCGAGTGTTGGGACTAGCGGGCGCTGTGCCGCTCGAGGGCGGCTTGCCCGTGATTGTTGATGGGAAGATCGTGGGGGCGATCGGTGTCTCTGGGGGGAGCGGTGCGCAGGATGGGCAAGTGGCAAAGGCCGGACTTGAGGGGTTGAAGTGAGTCTGTATGTAGACGTTGGCGGCCTCGCGAACGTCCTTTGATGCGTCAATCAGCCCGCCGTCAATCTCGGCCCATGCCCTCGGTGCCAACGAATATTCCGGAAGAACCCATGCACGCAGAACCGCCTAGCCGTGCGGTGCTGGAGGCGGCTCCCGCTTGCGGCCGCCAAGCAAACGGGCACCGGCATCAAAGCCACGGCAAACCCCCGTGGCGACCATGCCGGTGACGGCGAGCATCGCCGCCGTGTGAACGCCTAGCGCCGCGAGCGCCAGTGTCAGCAGTCCCGATCGGGTCATCTCCAGAACCGATGCGTCCCCTGCGCAAAGCGGAATCAGTGCCGGCACCAGCATCAAGCCGGCGCCGTGCGCGGTGGACATCATGAAGGACCAGAGCGCCAGCCCGGCGTGCCCTGCCGGTGCGCGCGCCGCCTTGGGTGTGTGGCCTGACAGGTGAAGCACTGCTGCGATGGCAAGCAGGCCGCCCGCCAGAACTTGCAGCGCGAAGCGATCCATGGCCATGCCGAATACCACCGCGCCGGCCACCAGCGCGACCGATGCGGCGTGCCCGGCTGCGATCGGCACCAGCGCCCGCAGTGCCTGCGCCCGGTCGCGCGAACGCAGGCCCCAGGCAGCGGCCAGCATCCAGCCGGTGGCAGGGTTCAGCCCATGAAGGGCACCGACCCCCGCCACCACGAGCCACGGCCAAAGGCTTGACATGATGGTCGCGCCAGTCTGGGCCGGTCAGGCTTTCTCGCTGCAGCACGAGCCGGCTTCAGGCGCGGGCGTAAATGCGGACGCGGTTTCGTAGCGGTCGTGGTGGCGCACCCAGTCCATCTTGTAAAACCCGTCATGCTCGTCGCGGCCCTTGGGTGCGAGATCGAGCATGCTGTACGTGCCTATCATCACTTCCACGCCGCGTCCGTAGGTGGAATAGGTGTGGAAGACCTGGCCCTCGCTGTCCTTGTAGAACAGGCTGATGCCAGGGGCCTCTTCGGCCGGGAAGGGCTGCATGGTGTAGTTGTAGTTGACGGCGCCGGTGGCCTGCTCTTCTGGCTTGAAGCTCACGTGGAAGTCGTAGTTGAAGTCGTTGCCGTTCGATGAAACCCACTTGAACTGCCAGCCCATGCGCTGGCGGAAGCGCTCGATCTCGGGCAGCGTCGCGCGCGAGACGGCCACGAAGCTCACATCGCGGTGCTCCAGGTGGATCTTCATGCCGGCGGTGTGGTCGGCCATGAAGGAGCAGCTGGGGCAGCCCTGTTCCCACCCCGGCCCGAACATGAAGTGTTGCACCAGCAGCTGGCGGCGCCCTTCGAACAGGTCTGCGAGCTTGCGCTGGCCTTCGGGGGCGTCGAAGACGTAGTTTTTCTCGATGCGAACCCAGGGCAGGGCGCGGCGTTCGCTGGCGATCTGGTCGCGCAGGCGCGTCAGTTCCTTCTCTTGCGCCAGCAGCGTCTTGCGCTCGGCAAGCCATCGCTCCCTGGACACGACGGGATGGTTCACGGTGTTCACTTTGTTCGCTTCGGCAGTTGCTGTACTCATGGTTTTCTCCTTGGCTCGATGAGCCGTTTGCGTTGGTCAATGCGCTGCCCGACCCGTGCTGGTAACAGGTGCGCTCGTTATCGGCCGGTGAGTGGGCCGAATGGGTTGTCAGCGCAAGGGCGCCATGCCTTGCGCGCTGCGTTGATGCGGTCTATACGGCCTTGGGCCGCCGCACGGCGCGGACTTTTCCGCTCTTTCCGCCGCCGCAATAAAAGAGGTCCGCACCGTCGGACTCCAGGCCGCTGACGCCGACACCCTGTGGCATCTGCAGCCGCTCGAGCACGGCGCCGCTCTTCGGGTCGATACGGCGGATCTCGCTGTCGTCGCCCTCCCAGGTGCCGTGCCACAGCTCGCCGTCCACCCACGTCACGCCGGTGACGAAGCGGTTGGACTCAATCGTGCGCTGGATGGCGCCTGTCTTCGGGTCAACCTGGTGAATCCTGCGGTCGCGGTACTGGCCCACCCACAGGCTGCCCTCCGCCCAGGTCAGGCCCGAGTCGCTTCCGCTACCGGGCGCCGGGATGGACGCCACCACCTTGCCGGTGGCCGGGTCGATCTTGTCGATGCGCGTCTCGGCGATTTGGTAGAGGTGTTTGCCGTCAAAGGCGGTGCCGGCGTCGCCGGCACACTCCAGCGTGCGCGTCTGCTCGCCGCTGGCGGGGTCGAAGGCGATCAGCCTGGCCCCCGTGGCGGCCCAAACACGCTGGCCGTCGTGGGTGACGCCTGCAATGTCATTGACGCCGGGGAAGGGACCGTATTCGCGCACGATCTCGGCAGGGCGCGCCTTGGCTTCGGGTTTGTCGTTAGGGGTCTTGCGGGTCATCGTTGCTCCTTGTGTTGCACCGTCCGTCGGCGCTTAGAACCTGTTCACTGCCTAAACGGCCCCGTTTAGGCAGTGAACAGGTTCTTGGAGTCAACTCTATCCAATCGGCAGCGAAGCGGGGAGTAACAAGATCGTCGTGAATCCCGCCAGCGGCGGCGCCAGCCAGCGCTGCGCCCGCGCCCGCCCGATGGAGCGCGCCCGCCCGGCGGCCTCGAGATCGGCGAGTGCCCGCTGGACGGTGCGCTGGCTTGCCCCCAGGGCCAGCGCCAAGGCTGAGGTGGACCAGGCCGCGCCGTCCGACAGCAGCGCCACCAGCGAGGCCTGCTCGCCGTCAATGGGCGGCGCCAGCACGGCCACGTCGCGCTCGGCCAGCGGCTTCAAGATAAAGCCCCGTTCGGTCGCTTCGATGGCCGCGAGTGTTTTGACCAGCGCGCGCAGACGGCCGATCTCGACCCTCAGGCGCGCCCGATGTGTCTCGTCAGGGCGCCTGGTGCGAAAGGCGGATTCGATCAAGGCTTCGCGGCTCACGTCGCCCGGCCATGCTTCAGCGAGCGAACGTGCCAGTGTGAACAGGACTGGCCGGCGCGCCAGCGGCCGCCACTGGTCGCCGGCACCCAGCCCACGGCGGCAGGCATCGACCACCAGCGCGTCTGAGGCCAGGAGCGCCGAGACCTCGTCGAGGCGCAGCGCCTGCCCGCCATCGGCGGTGAGGCGCCGGGCAGCGGGACGGTCCAGTGCAGCGCGCGCTTCTGTGACCTCGGCCATGAGCGCAGGCACCTGTGCGCGTTCAGCCGCCGCGTGCGCACGCGCCAGCGCCATCCGCGCCTCGCCGACGCGCAGTGAGCGCAGCGCAAGTTCGGCTGCGGTCAGTTCGGCCACCGCTCTCAGCGAAGGCGGGAGGCCGCGGGCATCCAGCTGTGCCAGCGCGGCCGTGGCCTCGCCCAAGCGGCCCAGCAGCAAAAGCCGGCGCGCCGTGATGAGCCACGCCTGCAGCGCATTGGCACTGTCGGCATGCGCCTCGAGCGTGGCTGCAGCCGCTGCCAGCGAGCGCGGCGAGCCGGCGAAGTCGCGCATGGCCAGCGCCACCTCGGCCTCCGCAACGACGCAGCGGGCCCGCGCCAGCTCCTCGTGGGCGCCAAAGCCACGGGCAGCGCGGCGAAGGAGTTCGCGGGCGCGCGCGTGCTCACCGAGCTGGGCCATGGCGATGCCGCGCAGGGCCAGCGCCGGCGGGTCGTCGCGCAGGGCGACCCGCTTGAGGGCGCCGAGCGCGTCGCCGGCGGCAAGCGCGCGCGCGGAGGCGGTAATCAGGGAATCCATGCCCATAGGCTACACCGCCTTGCTGATGCAGCGCCGCGCTTGCAACTTTCCGGGCCCTGGCGCGCGCGACCAAGGATAGTGTCGGCGTTGAACATGCAGCCCTGGCTCCGCCTGCGACCAAGGTCAGCCAGCCTTGGTCGGGAGTTCCGCACTGGGTACCTCCTCCGGGGGGCGCACACGGCTGAACATGGACAGGAGCAGGATGTCATAGATGATTTTCAATGCCCCACCAACGATCAGGGGCCATCCGAATGTAGACACGCCAAGAAGGTAGCCGGCCAGCGCGGGACTGGCGGCAGCAGCCAGGCTGCGCGGCACAGACGTCACGCTTGCCGCAGCGGCGCGCTCCTGCGGTGTCACGATGGCCATCACATAAGAGCTTCGCGTAGGCACGTCCATCTGCGACAGCGCGCTTCTGACCAACAACAGAGTCACAGCGTAAGACAGGTCGGTACAAAACGGAATCGCAATCAAGCACAGGCTGGACGGTAGATGGGTATAGACCATGGTCTTCACCAAACCAATGCGGCTGGCTATATGAGCCGCCACAAGGTATGAAAACGCTGTCAGCAGGCCGGCCCAGAAAAAGATGGATCCGGCTACTTCGATCGAGAGGCCAAAGCGCTGATACAGCCACAGGGCGATCAACGATTGAACAACAAACCCACCGCCGAACGCATCCAGGCTGAACAGCGTTGCCAGGAGGTAGACCCGCCGTTTCGAAGGACCCAGTGCCGACTTCGGTTCGGCGGCTTCTGCAGCAGGTCGCAACGGCAGACCGCGGTACAGTGCGGCCATCACAAGAGCCAGCAAGGCATACAGGACGAACATCCCCTGGATGGCGGTCTGCGTAGCGATACCCGCCATCGGCGCTGCCAACCCAGGCAAGGCGGCTGCCAGTGATCCAAAAGCCGAAAACAAGGTCCCCGTCAAGCTGTAGCGCGCGAAGACGGCCGTGCGAGATGGGCCTTCGACATTACTCGCCAGCATCGCATGCTCGACGGGCATGAAAACGCTCACGTCGCCACCCGACGGATTCAGCGTGCCAACGAACGCCACCAGCATCAGCGGCCAAAAGCTGTTCAGTGAGGCGATTCCCAGGCCTGTGAAAGCCATCAATGCCGAGGCGGCAAGCAGCAAGGGCCGGTGGTCGTAGCGCGACGCATGCGTACCAATGAGCAGGGTCAAGACGCCGGACCCCAGCAACGTTGTGGTTGCGATGAGCCCGACCTGAAACGGCGTCAACCCAAGATTGAGCAGATAGACCGGCAGCAACAAGCTGACGAAGCCGTCGCCAAATCCCCTGATCGCCTTGGCAGCGATCAGCCGGTTAAGACTGGTTAAGTGAAACGTAAGCACAGTTATTTGCTCCTAGGCCCGGCGGCATCTGATCTAACCGCCGGATCTCACGTCGCAGCGGTCTTGGGGATTAAGGGCAGCTGCGCGGCTCTCCAGGCCTCGATGCCGCCTTCCATAAATTGCGCGTTCACGCCGTGTGCCCTCAGCGACAAGGCCGTAGAGCGGCCAATGTCCAGGCCGTGGAAGCAATACACCACGACAGGGCGCTCAGGATCAAGCGTGCCAACCCAGGCGGGTACTTCTGCAGGATCGGCATAGCGTGCGCCCTTGATCATGTCGTTGGCGTCCGCGAAGGTTTCGGCGCGGCGAACATCAATCAATTGCGCGGTCGCCTGGTCGACGGCAGCAGGCTCAAGTCCAAACCCGAAGGCACTGGCTTTCACGGCGGCACCATAGCGCGGATAAACGGTGTCCCAGTTGATATTGCGCATGAACGCATCGACATAAGCTGCGGCTTTGGCGCCGAAGTCCAGGTGGTAAGCGTGCTCATACATATCGAGCGCCAGGATCGGCGTGGCGCCGGCCAACAAGTGCGTGTGGTCCGCCGCCCACTGGTTGACCAGCCGGCCTTCACGCGATGACCAGGTGAGGATGGCCCAGCCCGAGCCACCGCCCATGGCCTTGGCCAGCGCGGTGAATTCGCTGCGCCAGCGTTCGACCGAGCCGAAATCGCGGGTGAACGCAATCGAGAGGCCATTCGACGGCAACACACCATCGCCGCCCAGGTTCTCGAAATACAGCTCATGCAGGTAGACCGAGTTCGCAGCGATCAACTCCTCCCGTTTGAGACCGTTGATCGTGAAAACCGGCGTTGTATCCCAGGCCAGTTGCGCGAGCTGGCCCCGGATGGCGTTGAGGCGCTTGGCCGCACCGGTGTAGTTGTTGTCATAGTGGCTGCGCAGCAGATTTTCAGACAGACCGTCGAGTTTTGCAGGGTCCAGAGAAAGGGTTTTGAGTTGAATGTCCATGGTATTTCCTATTGGTTCATCATGAGGGGATAGAGCGCCAGGCCGGCGAATGCGGCCACCAGCACAACGACGGGTTCGGGCAGTTTCTTGAAGCGCCAGAGAATGGCGGCCGTGCCCAGGGCGAGCGCCGCCGTCACCACGTCGGTGATCGACCGCTGGCCCAGCACGATCACAGCGCCGGCAATGGCCCCGATGGCTGCGGCTGTGACGCCGTCAACGAAGGCGACGATGCCGGGGTGCTTGCCGTGTTTTTTGAAATAAGGCGCGGGGATCACGGTCAGCAGGTAGCAAGGGACAAAGGTCGCAAGGGCCGCTACCACAGCGCCCCAGAATCCGCTGGTCAGGTAGCCAATAAAGCCCGTGGTGATAACGACCGGCCCTGGGGTGATCATGGCCACCGCCACGGCATCGACAAACTGGCGGTCCGTCAGCCAGCCGTATTCCTGGACCACTCCGCCGTAGAGGAAGGGCACGATCGCCAGGCCGCTGCCGAAGACAAACGACCCCGCATACGCGAAGAATTTAGCGATCTGCCCGAGCTTGTGCCAGTCGACGCTATCGCTTGCCAGGGAGCCAGCCAAAGGAACGGCCGCGAAGGCAATTCCATTCAAGCGACCTCCAGCACGCTTGAGTGGACCGCGCGCCGCCCAGACCAGCAAGCCGGCGCCCAGGAACACCCAAATGACTTCGGAGTGCGTGATGATGGTGACGGCTGCGCTGACCAGGTAGATAACCCAGAGCAGCTTGTCCTTGCCAACGCTTTTGGTGGTGAGCTTGTACGAACTCAGCGCGATGATGCCGATCACCGAGGCACCGACCCCATAGAACACCGCCTGCATCCAGCCGATACCGCCGTAAGCCGTGTAGGCCGCGCCCAGCGCCACGACCATGATGAAGGACGGCAGGACAAAAGCCAGGCCCACCAGCGTGGCACCGACAAGGCTGTAGTGGACGTAGCCGAGGTAAATGGCCAGCTGCGCGGCCAAAGGACCGGGCATCAGCTGGGCCAGCGCAATGCCTTCCTTGTACTCAGCCTCCGAGATCCAGTGGCGCTGCTCGACCAGGTCGCGGTACATGTAGCCGACCAGAGCAACGGGACCGCCGAAGCCGATGGTCCCAAGACGCAGCATGTAAGTCACCATTTGCCACAGGGTATAGCTCGGCGAGGCAGCCGCCGCTGCGGCTGGGGTTTCGAGAGCCTGGGTCATGGCCGGGCCCTCCGCAGAGAGCGGGCGTGCGAACCCGCAAGCGCCGAGATACGCTTGTGCGCCAGGTGCGCAGTGCAAAAAAGAAGGAAAAAGCAAAAGACCAAGTGAAGCTCCTAATTGGGCGTGGTAACCCATCATCAGGAGCAGTACTTGGGGCACCGGAAGGCACCCTTGGCAGACGGGGAGACCGCTCAAGTCCCCGCTAAGTCAAATTCTATGTCAATTGAAACCCCCCTGTCGAATCCGAAGCGCAAGAAGGGCAAGGAATGGAAGGTGACGTTCAAGGATCCGGCAGCCAAGGACAAAGCCAAAGAAACCTTGTACATGGCGACCCTGCGCGCCCGTGGACGGTTCGGTCACCCGAGAAAAGCCGATGGCGGCTTTCTGGATGTTGAGTTTTAATGGTTGACTTGCCAGTCAGCAGTCGTTCATGGTGGTCAACAACGGGCCCATTGCGGCTGTTCGGTGCGTTCGGTTGTTGCCTCGAACATCAGCGACGTGGAGCAGCGAGGATCAAAGCCATTCCCGCCGCCACGAACGAGTGCGCCGGCCCCTTCTTGCCGAGAAGATCACCGTTCATGTATGCACCATCGATGAGAAGCACAAGCTGGTCGGCCAGCTCGTCAGGCTTGCGAGCCCCCATTTTCCTGGCCAGCACGCCGAGACGGCGATGCAGTTCCACCTTGTTCCTTCTGGCGACTGCGCGGGCGGGATGGGCTGGGGCCGGGAACTCGGTCGCCACATTGAGAAACGGGCAGCCGCGGTACTTCGGCCCGGCGATATGCTCGGCGATCCAGCGCAGAAGCGCCTGAAGTTCCGCTTCGGCATCATCCTTGCCTTGCGCCGCAGCACTTTCCCAGTCACTCCAATACTCGGCGTCCTCGCGCTCGAGAAATGCAACCACGAGATCGTCCTTGGTGGCGAAGTGCCGGTAGAGGCTGGTCTTGGCGACGCCGGATCGTTCGACCACAAGATCGACGCCGACGGCTCTGACGCCTTCCTGGTAAAACAGCGTCGCCGCGGTCTCAAGGAGGCGTTCCCGCACGCTCAGGACACCCTGCTCATCACTCACTTTGGTGGTCTGCGCCGTACGCTTTTTCATTGCATTTCCTCTATACCCTTGACACGCTACAGATCTGTACTCTACACTCATTAAAAGAGTACAGATCTGTAGCGTCTTGCGGCGGATGGCTCTCCATAGAAAGGGATTCCGTGATGACATCAAAAAAACAAGCTGTGACCGTGTATGGCGCCTATGGGCACACCGGGCGGTTCGTAGTCTCGGAGTTGCGCAGGCGTGGCTGGACGCCCATCCTCTCCGGACGCGATCCCGGGAAGCTGAGCGCCGTCGGGGCGGAACACCCCGGGCTCGAGGTGCGGCCCGCATCGGTCGATGAGCCTGCCTCGCTCGATCGTGCGCTGATAGGGGCCGTGGCGGTCATCAACTGTGCCGGCCCCTTTGCCAGCACCTCCGCACCCCTGATCGAAGCCGCATTGCGTGCCCGGATTTCCTACCTGGACGTCGCGGCGGAAATAGAAGCCAACATTGACACCTTCGAGCTGTTCGCTGATCGCGCACGCGAAGGAGGCATTGTGGTTGTGCACGCCATGGCGTTCTACGGGGGGCTGGGTGATCTGTTGGCGACCGCGGCGATGGGCGACTGGACGTCGGCGGATGAAATTTCCATCGCCTATGGACTTGACAGCTGGAGGCCGACGCCCGGGACATTGGTCGCGGGGCAAGTTTCGAAGCAGCGTCGGGACGGCCGCCGGGTTGTTTTCGCGAACGGAAAATTAACGTATGTCACGGGGGCGGCGCCAGTCGTTGACTGGACGTTTCCCGCGCCGGTGGGAAAGCAGCCGGTCATCGCAGAATTCACCATGGCGGACACCGTGACGATCTCGCGTCACCTGAAGACGCCCGAGATTCGCTCGTACATGACGGTCGCAGCAGTCAAGGACCTGACCGATCCGAATCAGCTGGCGCCGACGGCAAGCGACGAAAGCGGCCGATCATCACAAACTTTTCTGGTTGAAGTGCTTGTGCGCCGGGGAGGCGAGGAGCGCCGGGCAGTTGCCAGCGGGCGAGACATTTATGCGTTCAGCGCTCCCCTCGTCGTGGAGGCGATGGCGCGAGTCGTCAGCGGCCAGGTCAAAACAGCCGGCGTCTTTACCGCTGGAGAGGCATTTGACGCGCGGGACTTCCTGGCGTCGCTCTGTCCTGAGCATCTCTCATTGGAAATACGATGAGTTTTCTTCGAGCCCTCTGAAATCCTGAGGAGTGATGCAGGAGAGGGCTGAGGCTGAGCTTGCAAGCCGATGAGCGTTGATGACGGCGAAGCGTGGTGAATCGAGACGAAAGCATTCGTTCGACGCCCGTCAAGCAGCCATTCGCTCGGAATCCATGGGCTGAATGCGCCCGAGGCGCCTTACGCAGGCGGGAATGTCCGGCAAAGGAGTCGACAAGCATGATGGAGAAGACCGCAGGACGCCGTTGACGAGGCTGGCATGCGTGGCCACAATAGCGCATCGTAGCCAATGCCCAACCAGGCGGCGGACTCGTTGGAGAGGCCTGGCCCGCTCTGGAATGGGTGGGCACAGGCGCCATTTCGAGCTTTCAAGGGGGTCTTATGGCTGAGAGCGACAAAGTGTTTGCGGGCTCGATCCCGAAGTTCTACGACACGCTGATGGTCCCCCTGATCTTCGGGGCCTATGCCGCCGACATGGCGGAGCTTGTCGCTGCCTCCTTGCCCGGCTCGGTGCTTGAGACGGCGGCCGGCAGCGGCGTGGTCACGCGGGCGCTTGCGCCAAAACTTAAGCCCGACGCGCGCTACGTGGTGACCGACCTCAACCAGCCCATGCTCGACTATGCCGCCACCCGGCAGGGGGGCGATAGCCGCATCGAATGGCGGCAGGCCGACGCGCTCGACCTGCCGTTCGAAGATGCCTCGTTCGACGTCGTGTGCTGCCAGTTCGGCGCGATGTTTTTCCCTGATCGGGTCGCCGGCTACGCCGAGGCGCGTCGCGTGCTGAGGCCAGGCGGGCGCTTTGTCTTCAGTGTCTGGGACCGCATCGAAGAGAACGCCTTTGCCGACGACGTCACCAACGCCGTCGCTACGGTGTTTCCGCACGACCCGCCGCGATTCCTCGCCCGCACGCCGCACGGCTATCACGATATCGCACTGATCCGCGAGGAATTGAGACGCGCAGGGTTCGCCGACATCGAGATCGAGACGCGTGAGAAGGTGAGTCGCGCGCCCTCGGCACGCGACGCCGCCACCGCCTATTGCCAGGGAACGCCGCTGCGCAACGAAATCGAGGCGCGCGACGCCAGCTTGCTTCAGCTCGCTACGGACCGCGCGACGGAGGCGATCGCCAGCCGCCATGGCGAAGGCCCGGTGGTCGGCAAAATTCAGGCGCATGTGATCGTAGCGGCGCGATAGCGGAGTCCGGTGCAAGGCTGTTGCAAGACCGACAAGCATTGGCGATAAGCGCGGGCATCTGAGGCGCGGTGCGCCTTTGCCCGCGCGCACCAGAAAGCAGCCCGCCAAGACGAGATTCCCCCGAGCTGGTGTTCTCGAGCATGCAGCCGACGCACGTGCTTCATCGCGGCAACTATGGCCTGGTGAGATGCCAGAAGGCCGCCTGTGGCCAGCGACTGGAACTGGCCGACTGTGTAGCCGGTCGCCCATCTTCAAAACCTTTCGAACAGTCGCGTTGGAATGATTTCGGAGGTGAATCCTGTTGAATTCAACATGGGGATGAGGTTTAGCGGACCCGGCTATCGAAGGTCAGTTTTTTACGTCGACCAAAAGCGGACTCTTCAACCCGGAATATTCGGCTCGACCAACTGGGCCAGCGCAAGAAGCGACTCCTGCCAGCCCAAGTAGCACATTTCGGTAGGAATCACATCGGGGATGCCTTCCTGCACGACGGACATTTCGGTGCCACAGGAAACTGGGGTCAGCGTCACGGTGGTCTTCATAGTGCCCGGCAGGTTGGGGTCGTCGAACTTCGCATCGTATGCAATGCGCTGGCCGGGGACAAGTTCCAGGTACTTCCCGCCGAACGAGTGGCTGTGGCCGGTACCAAAGTTAGTGAAGGACATGCGCCAAGCGCCCCCGACCACGGGCTCCATGCTGTGGACTTGGCCGGTAAATCCGAATGGTGGCAGCCAGCGCTCGAAAGCGCTTGGTTCGACGAAGGAACGGTAGAGCCGGTCCGGTGAGGTGCGCAGCACGCGGTGCAGACGGACGGTGTTGGTAGCCATGGTTGTGTTCTCCTGAAGTGCAGAGGATGACCCTCAACTGACACGACGAATGAGCTTGCGGAAAATCGACACCGAGCGATGCCGGCTCCTGATTCTGAGGCCAGAAGGAAGGACCGGTATTGGCCGTATTCTGCCACCTGCTCGAATGTCGGCTCCTGGCCGGGTACGGGTGCAGCGATCATCGCGAGATGGTTGCGCCGCTCGTCGAAGGGCGACAACCTCGGATCTCCGCTGCTGTCAGCCCCCCGTACCAGTGTCGGCTGACAGCCTGACGACGCAGGCGCCACCGTGCGCTTGCGTCACTCTGAATTCGGAGGTTAAATTGCGGTCTGACGATCTTTTCGGAGAATCAGATGGAACGTCCTTCTCCCGAGGCGCCGCAGCGCTTTGTCATCAGCCACCACAACGAGGCCGACTTCAAGACCGGTGGCCTGCGGGACTACTCGGCTTATCGCGATCTGGGCGTCGCGGCTGCGACCAATGGATTGGCTAAGGCACATGTGATCCGCATGATCGCGCCGTTCCGCACCGAACTCAGCGTGCGACATCACCACAATGTGCACTTCCAGCTGGTCTACTGTCTGAAGGGCTGGTTCCAGACAGACTTCGAGGGCATCGGACCACAGCGGCTGGTCGCCGGGTCGTGCTGGGTCCAGCCACCCGGCATCCGCCACACGGTCGTCGGCTGGTCGGACGACTGCGAGCTCCTCGAGATCCTCATTCCCGCTGAACACGAAACCATCAATGATCCATGAAGCTTCAGCTCTGAATTTGGCTCGCTTCGCGCAGACCGATCCTGGGCCGCGAGCGTCTGGATCGTGTCGATACTTCGCCTGAGATGGTTGAATTTCCCATCCGTGTTGAAAGAGCTTTAGGAGGGACGAGTCATGTCGGAGATTGAAAAAGACCAGGTCGTTGGCGTGCTGAACCGGATACTTGAGGCCGAGCTCGCCGGCGTCGTCCGCTACACCCACTACTCATTTCTGGTGTTCGGGTTCGGCCGTATTCCGGTTGTTGCCTGGTTGCGCGAACAGGCCACTGAATCGCTGTTGCATGCCCAGCAGGCCGGGGAATGGATCACCACGCTCGGCGCCTATCCGTCGCTTGCGATCGGCAAGCTGCTGGACAGCCACACCTTTGATATCGCCGCGATCCTGCGCGAGTCACTGGAAGCCGAGATGGGTGCCTTGAAGCTGTACCGCGAGCTATTGACACTGGTGGAGCATCGCTCCGTCGCGCTGGAAGAATACGCTCGCCAGATGATCCAACTGGAAGAGCTGCATGCCGGGGACGTGGACAAGATGCTGCGCAAGCCGGGACATGCCGCGGCGTTCGCCCAACCCCAAGGTTGACGGGAACGAAAGCGACCAGCAGCCCGCAAACTGCGGCCGCGTTCAACGCGATCGCCTCAAGCGTATTGCGCGAGGCCGTGGCCGAGGGACCAATTCTCTTTCGCGACCTCGATAAGGCTCACGAACACGTCTTCCGACCGGATACCGGGGCTGTCGCCGAGCAGCTCCGCGATCCGCCGGAACAGCGCCTTCTTCTGATCCACGGTGCGGGTGTTGTTGGCGGTGATCTGGATAAACACGAGATCGTCGCTCCGGGCGACGCCAAGATAAGACGTGCCGTAGCGGAAGTTCGCAGCGTCATGCTCCGTGATGGTCATGAACTGGTCGTCTTCGGGCACGTTGAACGTTTCGCGCATCGCGCGGTAAAGGCTGTCGAAGATCGCCTGGCGGTAGGCTTCCGGCTTTCCGGCGTGTAGTGAGATGTGAAGCAGCGGCATTGGGGGCCTTTCCATGTTGTGCTGGCTGCATGTTATATATTTCGATATGCTATTGATATTTATATCAATAATAACGTTTGAATATGATAGAACGCCCCCTCGACCTGGATGCCGTCGCGGCTTTCATCCGCATCGCCGAGCTTGGCAGCTTCACGCGCGCGGCTGAAGCCATGCGGACGACGCAGGCCGCGGTCAGCTTGAAGCTCAAGCGGCTCGAAGACAGGCTCGGCTGCCGGCTCGTCGAGCGGACGCCCCGGTACGTGGAGCTTTCGGCGCAGGGCGCAGCCTTCCTCGAACACGCCCGCGAGCTCCTGGAAGTACATGAGCGCGCGCTCGCCGTATTTGCCGGAGCGCGGCAGCGCCTCACCATCGGCATCAGCGACCATGTTGCGGGGCCGGAGCTCCCCGCGTTGATCGCGCGCATGAACGCGCAAGACCCGCAGCTGTTGATCGAAATCCGGATCGGATCATCGGGCGACCTGCTTCAAAGCTTCGACCGGCGGGAACTCGACACGGTGATCGTCCGCCTGCATGTCGGGCGCAGCGACGGGGAAATTCTTACCGAAGAAAAATTCGGCTGGTTCGCAGCGCCAGGCTGGCAGCATCGCGCGGGCGAGCCCCTGCCGCTTGCCACGCTTGCCGAGCCCTGCGGCGTGCGTGTGATGGCCGGGCAGTTTCTCGATGCGGCAGGCGTGCCCTGGACAGAAATTTTCGTCGGCGGCGGCGTTGCGGCGGTCGCTGCGGCCGTCATGGCCGGGCTGGGCGTTGCTGCATTGGCTCCGCGCATGCTGCCATTTGGCGCAGTTGACGTGGGCCCCAAGCTCGGGCTTCCCGATTTGCCGCGCTTGCCAGTTCTGCTTCACTCAAGGGTCAAGGACGGCCGGTCGCGCGATGCGCTTGCCGCGCTTTCGGCTGCCTTCAGGAGCGCGGTGCGAGGCTAACGATGAGCCACACAGGATAAGCCACACAGCTGGTGAAAGAAGATGAGGTGGCCGGATGCGGGTGCAGAAACCATCGAAATCGACGCCACATTGCCGACACCCAACCCGCCGATGTCAACGTCGGGTATGGAGCGAGTATTTTTGGTAGCCCTATGTCGGCAGTCGACCCCAAGCGGACGCCCAATGTCACAGAGGCAAGGCCGCCGCACTCCGGGGCGGTCATGCTGGTGATGGCTTGGCGTCCAGCATCGCTCGTCCCACCGCGATGTCTCCCTGCCTGATCAAGGCCTCGCCGGCACTGACTCGGTCACATGCTGCCCGGTTCTGACTCAATTTGAATTTGCCGACCAGACGGGTGATCTCGATATCAATGCCCACGATGGCCTGCAACATCGTGTCGATGTAGTCCTGCGGCGCATCGCCCATCTTCCAGGGTGTCGGTTGACCAGCCTCGTGCCTGCGTGTCAGTCGGGCGACGACACCACGAACGTACTTTTCTTCGTCGTGTATGGTGATCCGTCCATGAGCGTGCACGACCCTGTAGTTCCACGTCGGCACTTGCTGGTGTGTCTCCTGCTTGCTGGGGTACCAGTTTGGTGAGATGTAAGCCTCTTCCGCGCGAAACACCACGAGCACTTCAGCCCCGTTGCCAATCGACTGCCAGACCGGGTTGTTGCGTGCCACATGCGCTCGCAAAATCCCGTGTTTCCCACCATTGGCGTCCAGCTCGAACGGTAGGTGGTTGGCGTCCAACCCATCCCTGTCGTGGGTGACGAGTACCCCCAACGGGTGTTCGACGATAAAGCCGTGCAAGGCTTCTGGTTGCGATTCCTCAAAGTGGCTTGGGACGTACATGCTGGCTCCGAAAGCTTGTAACCAATCTCACGCGGCCACAACCGCTCCTTGCAAGTACGGCCTGATATGCTGCATCGCGCGCGAGACGTAGTCTTCCTTTTCTCCCACGGGTGCGACGTAGTGCATCGCGCTCTGGGCCGCTTCGAGGCCCACCAAACGGGCAATGACCCAAATGGCCAGATACTGCGACGCCAGGCACCCACCTGCAGTGGCGACGTTACCCCTGGCAACGAAAGGCTGGTTCAGCACGGCGATGCCGGCTTCTTCGACCCAGGGTTTTGTCGTCAGATCCGTACACGCCGGGACGCCGTCAAGCAGCCCCAGTTTGGCCAACACGAGTGTGCCGGAGCACTGCGCGCCCAGCAGCTGTCGTGATGGGTCGAGCTTCAATTGCGCCATCAACGCCGCGTCGGCGACGACCTCCCTTGTCTGCATGCCACTTCCGACGATCACTGCATCGGCCTCAGCGGCGTCTCGAAGGGATGCCTGCGCTTCGAGCACCACGCCGTTCATCGAACGGACCCTCACAGCAGGGCTGGCGATCGAGACGCGCCAGCTCGGCTTCTTTACACGGTTGAGGATGCCGAGTGCGATGAGTGAGTCGAGTTCGTTGAAGCCTTCAAAGGTGAGGATGGCGATGTGCATGGTGTCGTCTGCTCCTGGCAAGGTGGGTTGCGATATGGCATCGTAGGACCAACTCGCAATACAATCAAATTATTGTCATGGATACATTGATGCATGGCCCACGCCCGCTACAAGCAGTTGGTCGACGCGCTCGCCGCTGAAATTCGCGCAGGTCGCCTGCCGCCGGGTACGCGCTTGCCAACCCACCGGCAGCTCGCTGCCCAAGAGGGCCTTGCCCTGGTTACCGCGACCCGCGTCTATGCGGAACTCGAGGCCATGGGACTGGTCAGCGGTGAGACTGGCCGCGGCACCTTTGTCAGAGAGGCCTTGCTTCCTCGCGGCCTGGGCATTGACCAGCATGTCGTTGCAGCGGACATGGTGGATCTGAACTTCAACTATCCGTCGCTGCCGGGCCAGGCCGAGTTGCTGCGAGTGGCCTTGCGCCAGCTCGCCGCTTCTGGGGACCTGGAAGCCCTGTTGCGTTACCAACCCCATGGAGGGCGCCAGCACGAGCGGGCGACAGTGGCTCGCCATCTCGCATGCCGGGGTCTAACGGTGACTGCGGACCAGGTGATGATCGTCAATGGGGCCCAGCATGGCTTGGCAACGACCGTCATGGCGCTGCTGCAGCCAGGTGACGTGGTTGCGACCGACGCACTGACCTATCCGGGGTTCAAGCTGCTGGCTGAAGCGCATCGCCTGGAGCTGGCGCCCATCCCGGCGGCCGGACACGGCCCTGATCTGGACGCGCTGGAGCGGTTGTGCACGAGGCGACGGGTGCGGGCCATCTATGTGATGCCGACGCTGAATAACCCGCTGGGGTGGGTGATGAGTGCAAGCCGGCGGCGGCAATTGGTTTCGATCGCCCGTCGGCACGGCCTGCTCATCATCGAAGATGCGGCTTATGCCTTTCTTGCTGAAGATCCCCCCGCCCCTTTGGCTGCGCTTGCCCCCGAGACGACTGTCTACGTCTCGGGATTTTCCAAGAGCGTAGCAACAGGGCTGCGCGTTGGATTCATCGCCGCACCGGCTGAATGGGTGCCCAGGATCGAGCGAGCGATCAGGGCCACCATTTGGAATACGCCCGGCGTGATGACGGCGATCGCATGCGCTTGGCTCGACGACGGCACCGTCACCCGCCTCGAATCGGAGAAGCGCCGGGATGCAACGATCCGGCAAGCGATCGCCAACGACATCCTCGTCAGAATGCCTCGCGTTAGCCATCCCGCGTCCTATTTCGTCTGGCTCCCCCTGGCGGAAGAGGTCCGTGCCGACCAGGTGGTGATGGCGCTCATGCGCGAACGGATCTCGGTGTCAACGGCTGAACCTTTCGCAACGTCCGCCCAAGTGCCGCATGCAATCCGATTGGCATTGGGATCCGTCGAGCTGGACACGCTCCGAGAGGCGCTGGAGAAGGTCAGGCGCGTGATCGATGACCAAACCTATTGAGGCCCAGGCATCTGGTTGCGGGTGCAGCAATCCTCGAAAAATCGGCACCACATGGCCGATACCCAACCTGCCGATGGCAACGTCGGGCATGGAGCGAGCAGCTTGGAAGTCCTATGTTTACTGAGCTTGCCTTGGATTAGTGCCCGTGCTGCAGGTCGGTTTGCAAAGTTACGGCCGGGTCGAAAGAGCCAGCAGCTCGATACATGCGCTGCTGTTCCTCGAATTGAAGGCGCGTGATATCACGTTCCAGTCCCACAAACTGGGCCTGAGGGACGGGTTGCGTTTTGTACAAACCGACCCATACATCCGTGATCCGTTTGTCGGAAAACACGTGATTCACCAATTCGTTCAGGCGCGTTTCCAGCAAAGGCGTATGTGCGCTCAGCGGCCACTCGTCGAGTACCCATCGGCAGATCGGCTCGTAGTCGAAACATTGAGCCAACGTAGAGGGGAATGTCTCGGCCAGTCCGCTGATGCACAAGCTCACCAGAACCGGCTGCGATTCACGTTCATGCTCGTAAATGCCGACGCGCAACCGTGTCCGGAGCGACTGGACGCGGATCGTCCATTTGGAGTGAAGCGTCATCAGCCGTTCAACTCACGCATTTGATCGAGGCGGTGCGCAAAACGTTGCGACCGATGTCGTTTAAACACTAACATTCAACGATGTTGACCGCCAGGCCACCGCGCGCGGTCTCCTTGTACTTGGTCATCATGTCGGCACCGGTTTCGCGCATGGTCTTGATGACTTTGTCCAGGCTCACATGATGCGTGCCGTCGCCATGCAAGGCCATACGGGCGGCATTGATGGCCTTGACCGAGGCAATCGCGTTGCGTTCAATGCAAGGTATCTGAACCAGCCCGCCGACCGGGTCGCAGGTCAGCCCCAGGTGGTGCTCCATGCCAATTTCGGCCGCGTTTTCCACTTGCTCCGGGGTACCCCCCATGACGGCACACAATGCCGCTGCCGCCATGGAGCAAGCCACGCCGACCTCGCCCTGGCAGCCGACTTCGGCCCCCGAGATCGAGGCATTTTCCTTGTACAGCATGCCAATGGCGGCGGCGGTCAGCAGGAAGTCGATCACGCCGCTGGGCGTGGACGTGGCGACAAAGCGTACGTAATAGTGCAGCACGGCCGGCACGATACCCGCTGCACCATTGGTTGGCGCCGTGACGACACGTCCCCCTGCGGCATTTTCTTCGTTCACCGCCAAGGCGTAGAGGTTGACCCAGTCCAAAACCTGCAGCGGATCACGCAGGGCGGCCTCCGGATTGGAGCGGAGTTTGTGGTGCAGGTCGGCCGCGCGACGCTTGATTTTGAAACCACCGGGCAATACGCCCTGGGTGCGGCAGCCGCGCTCCACGCAGGCTTGCATCACGGCCCAGATTTTGTGCAGGCCCGCGTCGATGTCGGCATCGCTGCGCCAATGCCGTTCATTGCGGCGCATGAGTTCGGCAATCGAGATGCCCGCGGTTTTGCATTGCTGCATCAGCTCATCGCCGCTGTGGAAGGGGTAAGGCAGCACGGTGACGTCTGGCGCCAGTACTTTTTGCTTGCTCCCATCGGCCGCCACTTCGTCGCTGACCACAAAGCCACCACCCACCGAGTAGTAGCAGCGGTTCAGCAGCTCTGCGCCCGCTGCGTCATACGCGATGCAGCGCATGCCGTTGGGGTGAAAGGGCAGAGTCTCGCGACGGTAAAACGCCAGGTGGTCTTTTTCCTTGAATTGCACCGCGTGCTGGCCTGCTACCCGTAGCTGGCCGGTGGCGCGAATCGCCTCCAGCAGTGCTGGAATGGCTTCTACATCGACGTTTTCGGGGTCATGTCCTTCCAGCCCCAGCAGCACGGCTTTGTCGGTGCCATGGCCTTTGCCCGTCGAGCCCAGGGAGCCGTACAACTTGACTTCGATACGTGCGCAGGACGCCAGCAGCCCCTGGTGGACCAGGCGGTCGGTGAACAGGCGCGCCGCCCGCATGGGACCCACGGTATGCGAGCTGCTCGGGCCGATACCAATCTTGAAAATATCAAAAACACTGACTGCCATGGTGGGGGTCTCGTTTAGCGCTGTGCGCTTTGGTACTGGGGGTGCACGAAGAAAGGGGCGTCCGAGTGTGGCAAGGGTGCCTTGCCGCGGATGGCGTCGGCCAGTTTTTCGGCCAACATGATGGTGGGCGCATTCAGGTTGCCACTGACCACGTTGGGCATGATGGATGCGTCCACCACGCGCAGGCCGCTTACGCCATGCACGTGGCCGTTGCCATCGGTCACCGCCATTTCGTCGTTGCCCATGCGGCAGGTGCACGACGGATGCAAAGCACTTTCCCCATGCTCGCGGATATGGGCGTCGATCTCGGCATCGGTCTGCACTGCTTGGGTGGGCGAGACGGCGTCGCCACGGAAGCGGTCAAAGGCTTGTTGCTCAAAGATCTCGCGGGTCAGGCGGATGCCGGCACGCATTTCCTTGCGGTCCTGCTCGGTGGCCATGTAGTTGAACAGGATGCGGGGTGCCTCTTTGGGGCTGACCGTGCGTAGCTTGACAGAGCCCCGGCTGGTCGGGCGCATCGGGCCCACATGGGCCTGGAAGCCGTGGAAGCTGGACGGCGCGCTGCCGTCGTAGCTGATCGCCATCGGCAGGAAGTGGTATTGCAAATCGGGGTGTTTGACGCCCGCTTCGCTGCGGATGAAGCCGCCGGACTCAAAGTGGTTGGTGGCACCCAGGCCGGTTCCCAACAGCATCCACTCCAATCCGATCCTGGCCTTGGCCAGCGGGTTCATGGCCGCATACAGGGTGATGGGCTCCTTGCAGGCGTACTGCACATACGTCTCCAGGTGGTCCTGCAGGTTTTCACCCACGCCGCGCAGCGGCGCCACCACCCGAATGCCCAGGCGGCGCAGCTCATCGGGGTTGCCCACGCCGGAGAGCTGCAGCAATTGCGGCGAGTTGATGGCGCCGCCGCACAGAATGACTTCATGGTTGGCCCGGATCAGGTCGGTGCAGTGGCCATTCACGACCTCCACACCGATGGCGCGCGGCGGGCTGCTTTCGGGCGCGAACGCCACCCGGGCCACCAGTGCGCGGGTGCGCACGCTCAGGTTGGGCCGTTTCAGGGCGGGGCGCAGGTAGGCCATGGCGGTGCTCCAGCGCCGGCCCTTGTGCACCGTCATGTCCATGGGCCCCAGGCCTTCCTGGCGGTAGCCGTTCATGTCGTCGGTGTAGGCGTAGCCGGCCTGTCGCCCGGCTTCGATGAAGGCAGTGTAGAGCGGGTTGCGGCAAGCCCCGGTGGATACCTTCAGCGGGCCGTTGTCGCCCCGGTAGGCGTCGCCGCCCTTGGCCCGGGTTTCGGCCTTGCGAAAGTAGGGCAGGCAGTCGGCGTACGACCAGTTTTCCAGGCCTTGGTACGAGGCCCAGCCGTCGTAGTCGAGCGCGTGGCCGCGGATGTAGACCATGCCGTTGATGGACGACGAGCCGCCCAGCACCCGGCCGCGCGGGCAGTACATGGAGCGGTTGTCCATGAAGGGCTCAGGCTCGGAGTGGTAGTACCAGTTGTATTTGTCGTTGGCCAGCGGATAGGCAAACGCCGAGGGCATGTGGATGAAGATACTGCGGTCGCCGGGGCCGGCTTCGAGCAGCAGCACTTTGACCTCGGGGTCTTCGGTCAGGCGGTTGGCCAGCACGCAACCTGCGGAGCCGGCGCCCACAATGATGTAGTCGAAAGAGTCAGTGGTCATGGTGCGGGCTTACCGGTAGCCGCAGGCCACCTGGCCTAGCTCGACGTAAACGGTCTTGAGTTGGGTGTAATGTTCGAGCGCGACCATGCTGTTTTCATGGCCGATGCCGGATTCGCCTGCGCCGCCAAACGGGATCTCAATGGGCGTGATGTTGTAGTTGTTAATCCAGCATATACCGGCCTTGAGGCTGGCCGCCACGCGGTGCCCGCGCGCACCGTCGCGGGTGAACACGCCTGCAGCCAGGCCGAAGCGGGTGTCATTGGCGCGTTGGATCACCTCAGCCTCCTCGTCAAATACCAGCAGCGCCATCACCGGGCCAAAAATCTCTTCTTGCACGATGCGCATGCCGTCGCTGCAGTCGGCAAAGATGGTGGGGGCCACGAAGTTACCGCCTTCGCATCCTGCCACCGCGACCGCCGTACCGCCGCAGACCAGCGTGGCACCGTCTGCAATGCCGCTGGCCACATAGTCCAGCACCTTGTCGCGGTGGGCGGCGGAAATCAGGGCCCCGACTTCGGTAGCCGGGTCGGTCGGGTCGCCGACCCGCAGCAGCAGGGTGCGCTCTGTGAGCCGGGCGAGAAACTTGTCGGCGATGCCGCGCTGCACGAACACGCGCGTGCCGTTGGTGCAGATCTCGCCCTGGGTGTAGAAGTTGGCCATCATGGCCGCCGTCACGGCTTGCTCGAAGTCGGCGTCGTCGAATACGATCAAGGGCGACTTGCCGCCCAGTTCCATGGTCACCCGTTTCAGCGTGCTGGCGGCGCTGGCCATGACGCGTTTGCCGGTGGGGATGGAGCCGGTAACCGACACCTTGGCGACGCCCGGATGGGCTGCCAGCAGGGCGCCGGTGGTGCCGCGGCCTTGCAGCACGTTGAACACGCCGGGGGGCACGCCTGCCTCCAGGTAAATCTCGGCCAGCTTCACCGCCGTCATGGGCGTGAGCTCCGACGGTTTGAAAATCATCGCGTTGCCTGCGGCGAGTGCCGGGGCTGATTTCCAGCAGGCGATCTGGATCGGATAGTTCCAGGCACCGATGCCCACGCACACGCCCAGCGGTTCGCGCCGGGTATAGGCGAAGGCATTTTTCAGCGGGTACTGCGTGCCCGTCAGCGTGGCAGCGGCGCCGGCAAAGTATTCGATGCAATCGGCCCCGCTGGCGACGTCGACCACCTGGGCTTCTTGCCAGGGTTTTCCGGTGTCTTGGACTTCGATGGCGGCGAGCGCGTCGTTGCGCTCGCGCAGCAATTGCGCGGCACGGTGCAGGATGCGGCCACGCTCGGTACCGGTCATGGCGGACCAGATTTTGAAACCAGTTTGCGCTGCCTCGACGGCCGCGTTCACATCGGCCTCGGCGAAGTCGTGCACCCCGGCGATCACGGCGCCGGTGGCGGGATTGAAGGTGTCGAAGCGTTCGCCGCTGCCCTGCACAGGCAGGCCATCGACAAAGCCGGGGATCAGCGTGTCATGCATAGGGATTCATTTTTTGGTGGTGGTCAACGCAGCACCACGGTTTTCATGCCGTTGATAAATACCCGCCGCTCCAGTACGAAGCGCAGGGCCCGCGATAACACCAGGCTTTCCACCAGGCGGCCCGCCTGCGACAGATTTTGCGGCGTATCGGCGTGGTCTACGCGTTCGAGCGACTGCTCGATGATCGGGCCTTCGTCCAGGTCGGTGGTGGCAAAGTGGGCGGTGGCACCAATCAGCTTGACGCCACGGTCGTGGGCCTGCTGGTACGGTTTGCCGCCTTTGAAGCCGGGTAAAAACGAATGGTGGATATTGATAACCCGGCCATGCAGTTGCAGGCACAGCGCCTCTGACAAAACCTGCATGTAGCGGGCCAGCACCACGAACTCGGCCCCGGTATCCACGATCAACTGGTGTAGTTTTTCTTCTTGCGCGGGCTTGGTTTCGGCGCTGATGGGCAGGTGGTAAAAAGGCAGGCCCTCGGCCTCGGCCAAGGGCGCCAGATCGGCATGGTTGGAGACGATGGCAACAATGTCCATCTTCAATTCACCACGTCGCCACTGTGCAATCAGTTCGCGCAGGCAATGGTCAAACTTGGACACCATGACCAGCACGCGGGTGGGCTGCGCCAGGTCATGCACCTGCCATTGCGCCTGTGGGAAGCCTTGCGCCAATTCGGCAAAAGCGCTGCGTAAGACTTCCACCGGGCTGTGCAAGCTGAAAACGCCACGTACAAAAAATCGCTCGGTCGTATGGTCGTCAAACACCGAAAACTGTTCGATGTATGCCCCATGCTGGTCGAGCAATGCAGATACGGCGGCGACCTGCCCTCGGGCGCTGCCGCAGGCCAGATTCAAACAGTAATGGTTGTTTTGGTCCGACGTCATGAGCGCGAAAGAGTTTGAAGGGCTGTGGTTTTTGCTTGAATTCTGCATAACGTTTTCACAATGCGGGGGCATCGCCTCTGATTCATGAAAGCTAGGCGGCCTTCTTCAGTTGCCCATGCGGGTCAATGACGAATTTCTTCGGCGCGCCAGCGTCGAACTCGGCATAGCCAGAGGGCGCGTCGTCGAGCGATATCACCTGCACGCCCACCACATCGGCGATCTTGATACGGTCCCACAGAATGGCTTGCATCAGCGCGCGGTTGTATTTCATGACGGGCGTCTGGCCGGTAAAGAAACTGTGCGATTTGGCCCAGCCCAGACCCAGGCGAATGCTGAGTGAGCCGTGTTTTGCCGCCTTGTCGACGCCACCAGGGTCCTCCGTGACGTACAGGCCCGGAATGCCTATCTTGCCCGCTGCCCGCGTGACCTCCATCAATGAATTGAGCACCGTGGCCGGGGCTTCCACCTGCGAGCCTGCGTGGCCATGGCCACGCGCCTCGAAGCCCACCGCGTCAACGGCACAGTCGACTTCCGGCGTACCCAGAATGTGCGCAATCTGTTCGGCCAGCGTTGCATCCTTCGACAAATCGACCGTCTCGAAACCAACCTTGCGTGCATGTTCGAGGCGCACCGGATTGATGTCACCGACGATGACAACAGCAGCCCCCAGTAGTCTTGCTGATGCGGCGGCGGCCAGGCCAACCGGACCGGCACCCGCCACATACACCGTGCTGCCTGGGCCAACCCCGGCCGTCACGGCACCGTGGTAGCCGGTGGGCAGGATGTCGGACAGGCAGGTCAGGTCGCGGATTTTTTCAATCGCCTGCGCGCGATCCGGAAATTTCAACAAATTGAAGTCAGCGTACGGCACCATCACATACTCGGCTTGCCCGCCGATCCAGCCGCCCATATCGACGTATCCATAGGCCCCGCCCGCACGCGACGGGTTGACGCTCAGGCAGACACCGGTGTGCTGCTCTTTGCAGGTGCGGCAGCGCCCGCATGCCACATTGAACGGAACTGAAACGACGTCGCCCCGTTTGAGCGTTTCGACGTCGCGGCCCACTTCGAGTACCTCGCCGGTGATTTCATGGCCCAGCACCAGCCCGGCCGACGCTGTCGTGCGGCCGCGCACCATATGCTGGTCGGAGCCGCAAATGTTGGTGGTGAGCACCTTCAGGATCACGCCATGTTCGGCTGTTTTACCCGTTGGATTGACCAGTGTGGGAAACGGGATGGACTGAACTTCGACCTGGCCCTGGCGCAGGTAAACGACACCGCGATTAGCTGACATTTTGAATCTCCTTGGTTTGGCGTGAAATGGCTTGTATGGCTGTGGTTTTAGATTGAAATTTGCACGACACTTTTGTCATGAGTGGTGTTACAGCGGATACATGAACGGTAAGGACGGTGAGCGGTAAAGGTACACAGAGGCAGGCAGCGCCACCGATAAAGGTCAGCACTACTGCGCGGGCGCTCGGGGCCGAACCATGGCGCCAAGCTGTGTGCGGCTGGTCGGAACCTTGGCCTCCGAGAGAGGGAAATTTGCGTAAAACGACTCAGCTCTTGAGCGCTGCCGTGACGGCGGGCAAGCCGTCGCTACCCGAGAAGGTTTTCACGCCCTTGAGCCAGGCATCCAGCAGCGCCGGATTCTTCTTCAGGTAGGCCCGTGCCGCTTGGTTGGGGTTGCCCTTGTCGAGAATGGCCAGCATCACTGAGTTTTCAATCGTGGTGTTGAACTGCAGGTTTTTCAGCAATGCCGCCACATTCGGGCAACGCGCTTCATAGCCCGGTGGCACGGCGGTGAACACCTTGGCTTCACCAAAGTTCGGACCAAAAACGGCGTCGCCACCTTCCAGATAACGCATCTTCATTTGCACGTTCATCGGGTGCGGCTCCCAGCCCAGGAAAACAATGGGCTTGCTGCTGCGTCCAGCGCGCTGCACCTCTGCCAGCATGCCGGCCTCGGACGACTCGACTATCTTGAAGTCCTTCAGGCCAAACTCATTCTTGGTGATCATGCCCTGGATCAGCGCGTTGCCATCGTTACCGGGTTCGATGCCGTAGAGCTTGCCATCAAGCTCTTTTTGGAACTTGGCAATATCGGTAAAAGTCTTCAGACCTTTGTCGTACAAATATTCGGGTACGGCCAAGGTGTACTTGGCACCCACCAGGTTGGGTTGCTCCAGCACCTTGATTTGGCCGGCCTTGACGAAGGGCTCCATCATGGGTGTCATGCTTGGGTTCCAGTAACCCAGGAAGGCGTCAATCTGTTTGGATTTAATGCCTGCGAACGTGATGGGTACCGAGGCAATGGTCACGGTGGGTTTGTAGCCCAGACCTTCGAGCACCACAGATGCCAGACCGGTGGTGGCAGCGATGTCGCTCCAGCCTACGTCGGCGAAGCGCACGGTTTTACAGCTAGCGGCCTCCTGTGCGCTCGCGAGGGGCGCGTACAGTGAGAGGACCGTTGAGGTCAAACCCAGAATGGCTAGTTTCAATTTCATGACCCGTTCCTTGTAAACGTGGGGTTGCGCAGCGCGACGACACCACTGCACTTTTACAGGTTGACGCGGCAGAACTTTGCTGGGAACGACGTGGAGTTGTACCGCAGCGGCAGGTGCATGGCTGGGGCCAGGTGCTTCAAGCCACCCGCATCACCGCTGTGCGAGATTCGCCGGCGCCCGCCTGGCGGCGGCGCTCCTCGCTGGGCGCGTGTCCGAACAAACTACGGTAGGCCTTGCAGAAATGCGATGACGACTGGAAACCGCAAGCCACGGTGACCTGCATGATGGGCTGGCTGCTGTGCGTCAGCAATTCCTGGGCGCGGCGCAGTCGCAGGTTCATGTAGTACTGCGCCGGGTTTATGCTGAAGTAGCGGTGGAACAAGCGCTCTAGCTGGCGCAGCGACAGCCCGATGGCGCTGGCCAGTTCGGCCAGGGGTAAGGGGTCTTCAATGTTGGCGGCCATGATCTCGGCAGCTTCGGTCAAATGTTGGTAACCCGGGCCGATGCACTCGGGCTGCGGGATGCGCTGGCGGTCGTTGCTGGCACGCAGCCGTTCTACGATAAATTGTTCGGAGATATCCATCACCAGCTTGGCGCCGTGGCGCTCGCGGATCAGGTGCAGCATCAGGTGCAGTGGTGCTGTACCACCGGAGCAGGTCATACGGTCGCGGTCGAGGATGAAAACCTCCGGCGCAAATCGCACCTTGGGAAACTCTTCACTGATCGCCGCCAGATTCTCCCAATGGATGGCACACCGGTAACCGTCCAGCAGTCCGGCGCTGGCCAGCGCAAAAGAGCCCGTACACAGCGCGCCCATGGCCACACCGCTGGCGGCGCATTGGCGCAGAAGCTGGCGCACGGCGTCATTCGTCACGCTGCGGATGTTGACACCGCCACAGACAAATACCATGTCGCATTCGGCCAGGTCGGCAAGATCTCCGATGGACGTCAGAGCCAATCCGTTGCTGGCCACGGCGGCTGTCTGCTCGGGGCTCACCACGGTCCATCGGTACAGCGGGCGGCGACTGATGTAGTTGGCCATGCGCAGCGTTTCTACGGCATTGGCAAAGGCGATCATCGAGTAGTCGTGCAACAGGATGAAGCCGATATGGGTACTGCCCTTTTTAGACTTTCCGTCGTTGGCACCCAAAGCTGCGGACGGGGGAGATTCAAGAGGGATGCGTGGCACGGGGCGCTCCTATCGGAACTTAGCTATCGCTGCTCTTGCGGGCTGCACCAAAACTCTCGGTGAGGCGGTCGAGGATGATGGCCAGCAGAACCACCGCCAGTCCACTCTCAAACCCCAGGCCGATGTTCAGGCGCTGGATGCTGGCGAGTACGTCGTTGCCCAGGCCGCCTGCGCCGACCATCGAGGCGATGATGACCATCGACAGCGCCATCATGATGGTCTGATTGACGCCTGCCATGATGGTCGGCATGGCGATGGGCAGTTGCACCTTGAACAGCAACTGGGTGGCGGTACAACCAAAGGCGTTGCCCGCTTCCACCTGTTCGGAGCTCACCTGGCGGATGCCCAGGCTGGTCAGGCGCACCACCGGCGGCATGGCGAAGATCACGGTGGCAATGGTGCCAGGCACCCGGCCCAGGCCGAACAGCATGGCAGCAGGAATCAGGTACACAAAGGCGGGCATGGTTTGCATGAAGTCCAGCATCGGCCGTACGGTGGAATTGACGCGGTTGTTGCGTGCGCACCAAATCCCCAGCGGAATACCGAAAAACAGGCTGATGAGGGTGGCCGAGAGTGTCAGGGCCAACGTGACCATGGTTTGCAACCAGAATCCGGTGACCACAATCAGCGTCAAGGCCAGCGCCACAAACACCCCAAACTTCCAGCCCAGGCGGCGAACGCCCACGGCCGCGGCGACCAGAATTACCAGCCAGAAGGGCAGGGCCAACATGCCCATCTCGACCCATTGGGCAAACTGTTCCACCACCACGCCAATCGAATCGAATACGGTAGCGCCGTTGTCCAGCAGGTGTTTCACCCCGGCATTGACCCAGCGGCCCAGGGGCAGCACGTCGTGCGAGGCTTCGGTGACTTGGGATAAAAGATCAGACATGGCGGGCCTCTTGGGACATTTTGACAAGCAGGCTGCGGGCGGAAATGCAGCCCAGCAAGCGATCGGTGGCGTCGAATACGCCCACCGGATGGTCCATTCCCAGCACGATTTTCATGGCCTCGGGCAGGGTGGTGTGGGAGGGGAGGCGCGGCCCGCCGTTGTAGGAGTGGCCGTTCAGTCCAGGGTCCAGCAAGTCCGCCGCTGTCAGGTAGCGCGAAGTGTCCACGCCTTTGAAAAACTTGCGCACGTAGTCGTTGGCAGGTTGGGTGATGATCTGGTGGGCGGTGCCCTCCTGCACCAGGTTGCCGCCTTCCATGATGGCGATGCGGGTGCCGATGCGCAGTGCTTCTTCGAGGTCGTGCGAGACGAACAACACCGTGCGCTGCTGCTCACGCTGCAAATCGAGCATCAGGCTTTGCATCTCGACGCGCTTGAGCGGGTCGAGTGCCGAGAAGGCCTCGTCCATCAGCAAGATGTCGGGGTCCACGGCCAGAGCCCGCGCCAGTCCTACACGTTGCTGCATGCCGCCCGACAACTGCGACGGGTATTTGGCCGCGTAAGTCTGCAAGCCCACTTGGCGCAGCACTTCCATGGCCCGGTCTTCACGCGCTTTGCGCGGCGTGCCCGCCATTTCCAGGCCAAAGGCAGCGTTGTCCAGCACATTGCGGTGCGGCATCAGCGCAAAAGACTGGAACACCATCGCGACCCGCTTGCGCCGCCACTTGACCAGGTCACACTGCGGCAGGGCGGCTATGTCTTCGCCGTCGATGTTGATGGACCCTGAGGAAGGCTCAACCAGGCGGTTGATGAGCCGAATCAAGGTGGATTTACCCGAGCCCGACAAACCCATCAGCACATAAATTTCGCCCGCCACCACGTCGAAGCTGACTTTGTTGACGCCCACGACATGCCCGGTTTTGGCAAATACTTCGTCTTTGCCTAGGCCTTCTCCCAGCAATTTCAATGCCTCGGAAATATTATTTCCGAATATTTTGTAAAGATTTCTAACGCTGATTTTGGGCTTTGGCATCGTGGGTCTCCTGGGGAATTTTTTCACTGTCTGTTGCGGGTTTTTCTTATGAGCAAACAGCGTGCCACTATTTTCTAGGGCGAATATGTTTTAGGCTATGGGGTTTGCCTATAGGTTGGACTTCTTGGACTTCTATTTTTGTCGGTAGCACCAAAATGGATTTTCATGATTACAAATGGAAACTTGAAGCCATTTTTGTATCGACACATGCACGTTTTTGAACTCACCGATCCAGTGCAATATCACTCACGGGCCTGCTGCAACAGGGCAAAATCCAACCTTGGTCAATTTCGCGTTGGCGAATGCCTCCGGCATGTTTCATGTCTACCTGGCCGGCTATTTTTTTTGTTTTGCAGGTGCTGCAGGCGCCACTGCTGCAAGAAGAGGGAAGGCGCAAACCCGCAGTAACCGCTGCTTGCAAAATGGTTTGATCGGCACGGCATGAAAATGCCTGGCCCATTTTCTGTAGTTGAATTTGGTATACAGAAACCGCATTTTCATTTTGTGCTGCAGTCGCGTTGTTCATTGCCTCCGGTACCGCAGCTTCAAAAGAGAAACTCTCTTCCCGATACCGCTGCATGTCGAAACCCGCCGCCACCAGCAGTGCGCGCACCGCCGCCATGAACGGTGCCGGGCCACAGGTGTAGACATCGCGCTGCAAAAAGTCGGGGGCAATATGGGCCAGCCGCGCCGCATCCATGCGCCCCAAATGTCCGGCGTAGGCGCTGCCGGGGCTGTGTTGCTCACACACGGTGGCCAGCCGCAGTTGTGTCATGTTGCGCGCCATCAGGCTCAGCTCTTCCGGGAACAGCACATCAGCAGGGCTGCGCGCGCAGTGCACAAACACGATGTCGGCATCGCTGCCCAGGTCGTGCAGTGCCCGCGTCATCGACATCAAGGGCGTCACACCGCTGCCGCCCGACAGGAATAGATACCGTTGGGCCGGGGCCTTGAAGCAGCTGAAGTCGCCGGAGGGCCCCATCGCGCCCAAGTCCATGCCCACGCGCAAGTGCTCGTGCAGCCAGTTGGACACCTCGCCGCCCGGCACCCGCTTGACGGTGATGCTTACGAGGTCCGGACGGGTGGGGGTGGAAGACAGCGTGTAGCAGCGATTCACGCTGCGGCCGTTGATCTGCAGCTCCAGTGTGATGAACTGGCCCGGCAGGTAGCGAAAACTGCGTGGGCCTTTGGCTGCCAGTATGAAAGTTTTGACATCGGCGGTTTCCTGGCGGATTTGCACGCATCGCAGGGTTTCGTCCTGGTCGGCAGACCAGGGCTGGGACGCGGGGGCTGCCAGGTCGGGAGCGTGGAGTGGTGTGGACATCGGGAAGGGCAAATGCTCAGCGGGTTAGCGTGCTTAAGCGGTTCACATACCAGTTGCAAAATTTTTCGACCAGACCTTCGGTGAAGGGCGAGTAAGGGCCGGGTTCGTAGGCGCCGCTGGCAATGCCAATCTGCGACTCTTCCACCAGGCGGCGGTCTTGCGCATTGGTGGCATTCCACACGGCCGTCAGGTTGTCCACGGTGTAGTCCACGCCCTCGACCGCATCCTTGTGCACACACCAGGTGGTGCGCACCAGGGTTTTGGTGGCGGAAATCGGCAACACCGAAAAGCTGACGATGTGGTCGCTCATGAAGTGGTGCCAGGAATTCGGCTGGGTCCAGAACGACAAGCCGCCGAGTGCTGGATCGACGAAGTTGGCCAGCAACTTCTTCGACGCCACTTCGGCGTTCATGGTTTGTGACTGGCCTGAGCGGTCGATCGGCAGGCGCTGGGCGCGAAAGCCGGTGATGCGCGAGTCCAGGGTTTCGATCTCTGCGGAGGGCAGGCCCATGGCCTCCCAGCGTTCGTGGTTGGCGGCCATGATGTCTTGAAAGCGCTGCAGCCCCGCCGCGTTGTGTTCGTCCGGCTGGTAGCCAAAGCCGTATTCGTACAAGGAGATGGTCAACTCCGGGTGGTTGCTCATGCAGTGGTAGCACTCGCGGTTGTTCTCCATGGTGAGCTTCCAGTTGCAGTCTTCCACCAGATCGACCTGGGCCGCTACCTTGCACTGGCTGAGCTGGTGCGGTGCCAGGTAGGGGGTCATCTCCGCCGCCATCTGCTCAAAGTCTTCGGGGGGATTCTCGGCCAGGCAGGTGAAGATCAAGCCGGCCAGACTGCGCACATGTACCGGCTTGAGGCCCAGGCCACGGGGGTCAAAGTCTTCACCCATGTGCTTGGCGTGGATCAATTGCCCTTTCAGGTCATAGGTCCACTGGTGGTAGGGGCAAACGATGTTGCCCACCACGCCCTGCTGGCTGGCGCACAGGCGCGAACCCCGGTGGCGGCAGACGTTGTGGAAGGCCTGGATCTGCATGTCGTCGTCGCGCACGATCAGGATGGAGTTGGTCCCGAAGTCCACGGTGATGTAGTCCCCGGCTTCCGGTAGCTGCGGCTCGACCGCGACGAAGATCCAGTGTTGGCCGAAGATGTGCTCCATGTCGGCCTGGAGCAGCGTATCGCTCAGGTAGAACGGCGCCTCCAGGCTGTAGCCAGGGCGTCGCCGCGCCAGCAACTCGCGCGTGAGCAGGGTTTGTGCAGAAATGGTTTTTGTCATGGTGGGTGTCTCTTCAAAAATGCACAAGAGAATGGGCTCGCAGGTAGTCCAATACCGCCTGCGCCTTGGTGTGTGGGTTGCCTGCCTGGAGCACCGTGCCGCCGGTCGAAGGCGACTCAATCGCTCCCAGCATGCGGGCGTGGCCGCTTTGGACGGTCTTGGCCTCCAGTAACTTGCGGCGCTTGCTATTGGGCACACGCTGGCCTGCAGGCGCGGTTGCCGGCCCAGAGGTTTGAACGGGCGTTCGCACGATCTGGCCCGCCATGGCGTCGGCCAGTGAATGGCGCAATGTCTGGGGGGTAGCGGCGCTCACCGCCAGCATGGCAGGTGGGCTAATGCGCAGGCGTCTTCGGGCTCCTTTGGGTAGGGCCTGGGTCACGATCCAGGCGTCGCCGTCGGGCTGCACGGCCAGTACATCGGTGACCACCGGGCGTCCCAACGCAGCTGCCAGGGCATGGGGCAGCATGCCCGTGCCGTGCTCGGATTCTGAACGGGTGCCGGTCAATACCCAGGGCACATTGTGCAAAGCCGGGACCAGCGCTGCCAAGACATCGGCAGCCCCGCCACACTCCACAATTTCAAGCCGCGGTGCGCCCAGGGCCAAGTAGTCGCGGGCCACAGCGTCCGGCAAGGAGCCTGCGGTAACCAGCCGCACGGTGCCCGATAAACCCAAAGCCAGGGCCGCCGCGCTGGCATCGGCACGGCTGCGTGTGGGCCTGCCGCTGACCGCATGGGTGCGGGCTGCGACCAATACTGTGATGTCGCTCATACATCTTCCTTTTGCCGGCGCACCAGTTCCAGCAGGGCCTGCATCAAGGCTGCGCTGTCTTCCACCACGGTCAGGTCGGCGCGGCGCGCAATTGGCGCGGAGGAGTCCAGATTGACCGCTATGACGTGGCGGCAGTCTTTGATGCCTTGCAGATGCTGCACCGCACCGGAAATCCCCAGAGCCAGATAGCCCGAGGCGGAAACGGTTTTTCCGGTGGCTCCAATTTGCTGGGCGCGGGCGAAGCGGCCATCGTCCACCGCGACCCGCGAGGCCCCAACAGCGGCTCCCACCTCCAGCGCCAGCGAGTGGAACAGCGGCAGATCCGTCACCCCATTGCCTGCTGCCAGGATGAAGTCGGCTTCCTCCAGCGCCAGTGTCTGCGGGTCCCCGGCTTGCACGCCCAGGTCTTCGATCCCGGAATCCAATGCGATGGGTAACGCGGCAGCTACGTCTCGCAGGCCCAGTCCCACAAACGGCAGCTTGGTGCTGACTACACCTTTGGTTAGCAGCATGACCTGGGTATGCGGGCGCAGCCAGTCCTGGCTGGCACTGGCGGGCACGCGCAAGGCGTCGGTCCCCAGTTCCACTACGCCACAGGCCAGGCTCAGCCCCGCCTGGATCGCAAAACGGCGACCCAGCTGGCCGTCGGCCCCGCTGTCGACGAAGAGCCAATGTGTCGGGGTCCAAGTAGTCTGCAGGCCTTGCAACCATTGCACGCAGGCTGTGGGCTGGTAGCGGCTGGCATCAAAACTGTCTAATGCGAGTAAGCGGTCCACACCGAGCCCGGCCACGTCGTCATGGCAGGCACCGAGTACCGCCACGATGACTTCTGTATCGGCGGGGGCCAAAATCGCCGCCGCCGCAATCGCCTGGCGCGCCACATCGGTCAATGCACCACGCTCGGCGTGGGTGACGACCAGCGTGGCGTGGGTGAACGGGCCCGCGCTGCGCACTGTTTTGACAACGGCTTGATGTGATGTGCTGTGTGCGCCGAGACGTTCGCCTTCGCTGCTGCCCAACACGATGCGGCGCAGGCCTGCCGGTGTGATGATGGCGGGGCGGCGCGGGTCTACGCGGCGTGTGGGTGCTGAGGGTGCGTGTGTGTTCATGCCACCTCCAATGCGTGGGCCAGCAGCTCGGCGATATCCAGCACCTCGGGACGCGGCCCGACCACGCCCTCCAGCATCGCCGTGCAGTTCGGGCAGGCGACAGCCACCACGCCTGCGCCGGTGTTTTTGGCGTCAGCGATACGGATGTCGGGGATGCGGGTGGCACCGGGAATGTCGGTAAATGGCGCACCGCCGCCGCCGCCGCAGCAGCGGCCCCGTTCGCGGCTGCGTTCCATCTCCACTACCTTGATGCCTATGCCTTTGAGCACGGCGCGCGGAGCCTCCACTTCGCGGCCGTAGCGGCCCAGGTAGCAGGGGTCGTGGTAGGTCACGGTCTCCAGGCTGCCGGCGCGGGTGGGTTGCAGTTGGCCTTTGGCCAGCAGGTCGGCCAGCAGCTGGGTGTGGTGCCAGACGTCGAAGTCGCCGCCCATGGCCGGGTACTCGTTCTTCAGCGAGTGGAAGATGTGGGGGTCGGGCGTCACTATGTGCAGAAAGCCGCGAGTCTTCAGGGTGGCGATGAGCTGCAGGGACAGGCGCTGGAAGCCGGCTTCGTCGCCCAGGCGACGTGCCAGGTCGCCGCAATCGGTTTCCGCCGTGCCCAGCAGGGCGATCTTCAGGCCGGCTTTTTGCAGCGTCTTGACGAAGGCGCGCAGGGTGCGCTGGTAGCGCATGTCGAAGCCGCCTTCGCCGACCAGAACTAGCCAGTCGGTCTGGCCGCCGACATCCAGCAGCGGCACGTTCAGGTCGGCCGCCCAGTGGTGGCGGGCGGTGAGCGGGAAACCGCCGACGGTGTCGGTGTCGCGCAGCTGTTCCAGCGCTTCCATGCCCTTGTTCGGCACCACGCCACCGACCAGGGTCATGTGGCGGCGCATGTCGACGATCGCGTCCACATGCTCGATCAGCATCGGGCATTCCTGCACGCAGGCGCGGCAGGTGGTGCAGGACCAGAGCGTCTCGCTGTTGATCAGGCCGTTGACGATGGGCAGGTGCGGCGCGCCTGCATGTTCGCCCACCGGCTGGCCAGGGTAGGGGCTGCCGGCGTAATTCGCGTCGCTCTTGGCGCTCATGCCGACCACCAGGTCCTGGATCAGCTTCTTCGGGTTCAGCGGCTGGCCGGCGGCAAACGCCGGACAGGCGGCTTCGCACTTGCCGCACTGCACGCAGGCATCAAACGACAGCAGCTTGTTCCAGGCGAAGTCGGCGGGCTTGCCGACGCCCATGTCGTCGGCGGTCAGGCGCAGCGGTTTCAGCGCGGTGGCGAAGCGCTTGTCACCAAAGCGCTCGGGCCGGGGATGCAGGCCCAGGTGCAACAGGCCGGCGACGGCATGCTTCATCGGCCCACCGGCGATGCCCAGCGCGAGCTCGGCCGCACCGGCCAACAGCAGCAACAAGGCGATCACGGCGATGCCGACCGACAGCGTCGACGACGGCACGAGCAGCACCAGGCCGAGGCCCAGCGCGAAGGCAGCGAGCGTGTACGGCAGGCGGTTCCACGGCCCGCGCGAGAGACGGGCCGGCGCGACGCGGCGGCGCAACCAGACGAAGACCACGCCGCCCAGCATCAGCAACGTGGCAGCGACGATCGCCGCATCGAGCCAGCGCGCGTAGATCGCCAGGCCGTAGTTGACCGCGACCAACAGCAGGGCCGCCACCGCGCCACCGGCTGTGGCGATGTGAGCGCGCGCGATATAGGGCTCGCGCGCCACGACATGATGCAGATCGATGAAATAACGCTTGGGGATCGCCAGCAGGCCAAGCCAGTTCACCACGGCAGGGCGCCCGGCGCGCCAGAGTTGGACGCGGCGCGCCAGCCCTGCGGCGAAGCAGGCGGCGGCGAGCCAGAACAGCAGGGTCAGGATGTGGGGGAGGGACCAGTTCATCGTCGTCACCGCAGAAAGTTCTCGACCGCGCCGAGCAGCGCCTGCGGCTGGTCTTCCTGCACCAGGTGGCCGGCGTTGGCAATCGCGGTGAAGCGCGAGCCGGGAATCGCTGCGTGCAGCCGCCGGCCGGTCTCGACGGGAATCCAGCGATCGGCCTCGCCCCAGGCGATCAGCACCGGGCGAGCGATGCGTGCATAGAGCGGCTCCAAATCATCGGTGTAACGCTGGTCAGCCTGCGCGATTTGACGATAGAACGCGTGTCGCCCACGCTCCCCCCGCCACGGCTTCAAGATGCCGGCGAGCGTGTCATCCGGCATCGCCGCATGCGTTGCGCCCTGAACGTAAGCACGGATGATCGCTTCATGGATGTAGTCGGGCACGCCCTGGAACGCGGCTTTGTGCTTTTGTACATGCGCGAAGAACGGTGAGCCCCAGGGCTTCAGCGCGACGGGATCGACCAGCACGATCTGCTTGAAATCGCAGCCGTGCAGCAGGTGCGCGCGCAGCGTGGCGGAGCCACCGAAATCGTGGGCGATGACTCGGGGTGCCTCGAGCTTCCAGTGTTTGAGCAAGGCGGCGAGCAGGCGGCCCTGTACCTCGAGCGATACATCCTGGTCTGCGCCTGCGCTTGCCATCTCTGACTGCCCATAACCGAGCAGGTCGTAGACGTGCACTGACCAATGCTGCGACAGTGCCGGGATCAGATGGCGCCAGTTGAACGAGGACCATGGTGTGCCGTGTACCAGGACGAGCGGCGGACCCTCGCCGAAAATCTCGTAGCGAACGTCTTGCCCTTCAAACGCGAAGCGGCGCGAAAGTATCCAGTCGGACATCGGGGTCAGGGCGGCCATTGCTTAAAAATCCTTGCACAGGCGCAGCGAGTCGTAGATCGCCGCGTGGATGTTGTGCATTGACACGCAATCGCCGACGCGGTAGAGCAGAAAATCCCCGTTGCCGGTGGCTTGGCTCAAACCGGGTTGCGGTAGTGCGTCATACAAGGCGTCGATATCGGTCTGGCCCTTGTTGAGCGACAGCGGCTTGAGCTGCCAGTACAGGCCGTCGTTCGGCAGGATACCGTTCTCCACCACCACCTGGTCCACGGCGCGCTCTTCCAGTGCCTCGGTGTATTCATTCTTCAACACGGCGATCAGCTTGTCGCCTTCATTGGTGTGTTCTCTGTAGACCTTTTCCAGCCAGAAGTTCGGCGTCTGGATCACGGCATTGGCGTAGAGCTGGCGGTAGAAGATCGGGAAGGTGGTGCCGCCTACGTCATCGGCTACCTTGACGTCAGGCGTCACGATCTCCACCAGCTTGCCGCGCGCGGCGATGAAGTCGGCCACGCCGGTGCCCGCATGGGTGCTGATGCTGTCATAGACCAGCACGTTTTCGCCCGGTGCGACGGCGCCCGACAGGATGTCCCAGCTGCTGACGCACAGGCCCTCGGCCGCGCCCCAGGCCGGCGTCTGGCCGGTGTGCGGCAGGCCACCGGTGGCCAGCACTACGATGTCGGGCTGCTCGGCCTGGATCATTTCCGGGGTGGCGGCCACGCCGAATCGGCGGTCCACGCCCAGGCGCACGGTTTCCATGTCGAACCAGCGGATGATGCCGGCCATCTGCTCGCGCTTGGGCGGCTTGGCGGCCAGATTCACCTGTCCACCGACGATCGTGTTCTTCTCGAACAGCACCACCTCGTGGCCGCGCTCGCGCGCCACGCGGGCGGCTTCCAGGCCCGCTGGCCCGGCGCCGACGACGACCACCTTGCGGCGCACGCCGGTGGTCTTCTCGATCACATGCGGCATGGTTTCTTCACGGCTGGTGGCAGCGTTCTGGATACAAAGGACATCCAGGCCGTTGTACTGGCGGTCGATGCAGTAGTTGGCACCGACGCATTGCTTGATCTGGTCTTCCTTGCCGTCGCGGATCTTGATGACCATGTGCGGGTCGGCGATCTGCGCGCGGGTCATGCCCACCATGTCCACCATGCCGGTGGCCAGAATGCGCTCGGCCTGCGATGCATCGCGGATGCTTTGCGCGTGCATGACCGGCACTTTGGAAACCGACTTGATGCCGGCGGCCAGGTGCACAAAGGGTTCAGGCGGCAGCGCCATCGGTGGCATGCAGTTCACCAGGGTGTTGTGGGTGTCGGCACCCGAGCCCACCACACTCAGGAAGTCGATCAGTCCGCTTTCAGACATGGCCTGGGCGATCTCTTTGGCCATCTCGTGGCTGATGCCGTCTTCATGGAATTCGTCGCCGCACATGCGCATGCCGACGCAGAAGTCCGCGCCGACCTGCTCGCGCACGGCTTGCAGCACTTCCATGCCGAAGCGCAGGCGGTTTTCCAGGCTGCCGCCGTATTCGTCGGTACGATGATTCACGCGCGGGCTCCAGAACTGGTCGACCAGCTGCTGGTGCGCGGCAGAGATTTCGATGCCATCCAGTCCGGCGTCTTTGACGCGCTTGGCGGCCCGGCCGTAGTCGGCCACGATGCGGCGAATTTCTTCGATCTCGATGGTTTTTGCGTTACCACGGTGCACCGGTTCGCGGATGCCGGAAGGGCTGACCAGGTGCGGCCAGTCAAAGCCGTGCCAGGCATTGCGCCGCCCCATGTGGGTGGCCTGGATCATCAGCTTGGCGCCATGTTTGTGCATGGTGTCGGCCAACCGGCTCAGCGGCTCGATCACGGAATTTTTGGCCAGGTTGATCGAGCTCCACCACGACCAGGGGCTGTCGCGCGACACCGGGCTGGAGCCGCCGCAAATCGCCAGGCCCACACCGCCTTTGGCCTTTTCTTCGTAGTACCGGATGTAGCGCTCGGTCGGGTTGCCGCCTTCGGCATACACCTCGGCATGCGCGGTGCTGACGATACGGTTGCGCAGCAGAACCTGGTTCAGGCGGATGGGCTCAAACAAATGCGGGTAGCGCATGGCAAAACTCTAGCGTGGGCTGACGGTGAAGACGCAGTGGGCGTGGCCTTCTGCCGCGCATTGGGTCTCGGTGCTGGTGGTGCGCACGGCGGAGCCGCTTGTCTCCAGCACCCAGTCCATTGCGCCTGAAAACCAGCCGGCGAACAGGTAGCAGACCTTGCTGTGGTCTACCGGCACTCCGGCAATGCCTTGCGCCAGTACGAAGACCGAGTTCTCCAGCTTGACTTGGGCGTGGCCGGTGCTGGCGTCCGCTTCGATGAACGAAAACAGACCCCAACCGCGTTGCGACAAGCGCTTGAGGTAGTGCTCGTACACCGCCATGCCGGAGAGGCCATGGGTCGCCGATTCTTGCTGGCACCAGAAGTAGGCCGAGCGGTGCCCGGCCTTGTACAGCGCCGGGGCATACACCTCCCGCCCCACCACGGCCTCGGTTTCGACATGGTTGTTGACGAAGAAGTGCCGGGGCACATAAATCATCGGTAAACCGTCGGTGGTCCAGACGCCTGTGTCGGCGTTCACTTCAATGGGGAGTTGGGGGTGCATCGTGCGCGTCCTCAGATGGTCGGGGGGCTTAAGAGAGCCAGCTAGCTACGCGTGCTGGGTTGTCGGCAATCCATTTTTCGGCTGCTGCATCGGGCTTGGCACCACCTTCGACGGCCAGCATCACTGCGCCGATTTCCTCGGGCTTCCACGACAGCTTTTTCAGGAAGGCCACGACTGCCGGGGCCTTGGTGTTCAGCGCAGGGTTGATGACGCTGTCCACATGCTCTTCGGCGCCGTAGATGTTTTTTGGATCGGCCAGGAAGCGCAGCTTGTACTTGGCGAACATCCAGTGCGGAATCCAGCCGGTCACGGCAATGGCCTTGTTGGCGCGGTAGGCGCGGTCCAGTTCTGCCGCCATGGCAGGGCCAGAGCTGGGCAGCAAACGCATTTCCAGGCCATAGGCCTTGATGGCTTCTTCGGTCTTGCGCATGACACCTGCGCCCGCGTCGATGCCGACGATACGGTTGTCGAAATCCGCGCGGTGGCTGTTCAGGTCAGCCAGGCTGGTGGCCTTCACATAGTCGGGCACGATCAGGCCGATCTTGGCGCCAGGGTAGTTGGCACCCAGGATTTGCACCTTGTCCTTGAAACTGGTCAGATAGGCTTCGTGCGTGACCGGCAGCCAGGCCGACAGCGTTGCATCCAGGTCGCCCCGCGCCACACCTTGCCACATGATGCCTGCGGCCAGTGGTACCAACTCCACCGGGGTGCCCAGCTTGCTGCGGATGATCGCAGCCGCCAGGTGGGTCGTGGCCACGCTGTCGGACCAGCCATCCACAAAGCCGATTTTGATCGTCGGTTTGGTCTGGGTGAAAGCGCTCGTGCCCGAGAGCGCCAGCGCGGACAGCCCCAGGGTTTTGGCCAGGAACTGGCGACGTTGGCGGGTTGAAAACGTGTGTGTGCGGGTCATGGTACGGGTACTCCTGGTTGATGAAAGAAAGGTGCAAGAAAATCGGTATCGGGTAGCGCATATCAGGCGCCCCAGACCTCACGGAAAACACTGAGCCAGTTCCGCCCCATCACCTTGTTGATGGGGCTATCGCAGGCTTACTGAATCTGGTCTGGTTTCACCACGATCCAGTTGCGGTCGGCCGTCACCGGCAGGCCTTGGGCCTTCTGGGCTTCGGCGTGTTTTTTCTGCATGGCCTGGATCTGCACCAGGTACTTGTCTTTGCGGTTTACCCACACGCGCAGACCACCACGCTCTACATCGGTGCCGCGAAACAGCATCGGGCCGTCACTGACGGGGGTGTCGCCCGCAACCAGAATGGGCTTTTTCCACTCGTCGATGTAGGTGTAAATGGCAGCCTGCTTGCCTTCAAACCAGGTCATCGGTGCCCATAGATAAGATGTCAGTTCATGGTCCAGCAAGGCGGCCTGGTTATATTTTTTCTCCAAAATGAGCTTGCGTGCGTTGGTAACTTCACCGGTCTTGCGGTCTTTGAGCAGCAAGCCGACACCGATGACGTTTTGCGGCTTGGCGTTGTAGCCATGCTTGGGGTCGGCCACGATCATGCGCACCAACTCCTCGCTGGCCGCACTCATCACGTACACCTCAATGCCGTTTTCCATCAACCGGTTGTAGAGCTCCTGCATGCCTGTGTAGAACTTCGGCGGCTTGACCGCAACGGTCTTGACCGTCGTGCCCTCGTAATACGTGGCCGGAATAGGTTTGCCTGCAGCCAGCATTTCATCGAGCCAGCCCTTGAGCTCACGCAGGGTGTAGCCCGAAAATACCTGGGCCACCCAGGGGTAACAGACCTGGTCGTCGATCTCGCAGAGGCGGTAGTAATAGCTGTTGAGGCTCTCCTTGTGGCCATCAATGTCCTTGAACGGAATCAGCTTCAGCGCGGGGTCGAGTTTGTCGCGGCTCAAAATGCCCTTCATTTCCAGAAAGGGCAGCAAGGATTCTTCAAGATCATTGTTGTAGCTGGTGTTGTCGGCGTCGAACACGGCAAATGCGCCTTTGTGGGCGTTTGCCTGGATCAAGGCATCCAGCTGCGCAGCCGCTTCGGGTGGCCAATGCTTCAATGCAGTCTCGGCCTGCGCTGAAACCAGCAGTGCCAGGCTCATCGCCCCGGCAGCCAACCATTTGGCCAGATTCGTCCTCTTCAACATTGCAATACTCCTTTTGGAATCAATGAAAAACAGCGCGGATCAGGCGCCCCAGACTTCACTAAACACACGCAACCAGTTCCGCCCCATCACCTTGGTGATGCGGCCAGTCGACCAGCCCGCCCGCTCCATCGCGGCGGTGAGGTTGGGCATTTCGCCGATGGTGCGGATGCCCAGCGGGTTTTGCACGGTGCCAAATTTTGTGAGGCGGCGGTTGGTGCCCTTGTCGTGTGTCAGCCACTCGAAGAACTCGTCGCCATAGCCTTGGGTGAAGTCGGTGCCCACGCCCACGCAGTCTTCGCCGACGAGGTTGATCACGTAGTCCAGCGCTTCCACGTAGTCGTCCACCGTGGCTTCAATGCCACGCTTGAGAAAAGGCGGGAACATGGTCACGCCGATGAAGCCGCCGTGGTCGGCGATGAACTTGAGTTGTTCGTCGTTCTTGTTGCGCGGGTGCTCTTTCAAGCCTGCGGGCAGGCAATGCGAATAGGTGACTGGTTTCCTGGACGCCAGTATGGCTTCTTCGGAGGTCTTGGCACCCACGTGCGACAAATCGACCATGATGCCGACCCGGTTCATCTCGGCCACTACCTCGTGGCCGTAGCCCGACAGGCCGCCATCGCGCTCGTAGCAGCCGGTGCCGATCAGGTTTTGTGTGTTGTAGCAGAGCTGGACCACGCGCACGCCCATGTCGTGGAAGGCCTCGATGTAGCCCAGCTGATCTTCGAATGCATGGGCGTTCTGGAAGCCCAGCACGATGCCGGTTTTGCCGTCCTTCTTGGCTTGCTCGATATCTGCGGTGGTGCGCGCCAGGGTCAGCAGGTCGCTGTTGTCGCGAATCAGCCGCTTCATCTGGGCTATGTTGGCCACCGTGCCCTTGAAGTCTTCCCACACCGAGACAGTACAGTTGGCAGCGCTGATGCCGCCTTTTTTCATGTCTTCAAACACCGAGCGGTCCCACTTGGAAATAATGAGGCCGTCGATGATCAATGCGTCTTGGTGCAGGGTGCTCATGGTGGGTTCTTTCAAGCGTAGAGAGGGAAGCGGGCTGTCAGGGCTTTGACGCGGGCGTAGACCGAGGCTTCTACTGCTGCGTCGCCGGCGGGATTGGTTTTCAGACTGTTGAAGACTTCGAGCATGAGACGCCCGACCTCTTCAAACTCGGCCACGCCAAAGCCGCGCGTGGTGCCTGCGGCCGTGCCGACGCGGATGCCGGAGGTGATGGTTGGCTTTTCATCGTCAAACGGGATGCCGTTCTTGTTGCAGGTAATGCCCGCACGTTCCAGCGCCACTTCGGTCTGGTTGCCCTTCAGACCCAGAGGCCGCAAATCGACCAGCAACAAATGGTTATCGGTGCCGCCCGTCACCAGGTCCAGGCCGCCGGCCTTGAGCACTGCGCCCAAGGCCTTTGCATTGGCAACCACCTGCTGGGTGTAGGCCTTGAAGCTAGGCTGCAGTGCCTCGCCAAACGCCACGGCCTTGGCGGCGATCACGTGCATCAACGGGCCGCCTTGCGAGCCGGGAAACACAGCGGAGTTGATCTTCTTGGCGATCTCTGCGTCATTGGTCAGCACCACGCCGCCACGCGGGCCGCGCAGGGTTTTGTGGGTGGTGGAAGTCGTCACATGAGCGTGCGGCACCGGGCTGGGGTAGACGCCGGTGGCCACCAGGCCGGCCACGTGGGCCATGTCTACCATCAGGAATGCGCCGACCTTGTCAGCAATCGCGCGGAAGCGCGCCCAGTCGATGGTGCGCGGGTAGGCGGAAAAGCCCGCAATGATGAGTTTGGGCTTGTGCTCGACGGCCAAGGCCTCGACTTCGTCATAGTCGATCAGCGAATCGGCGCGGCGCACGCCGTATTGCACCGCCTTGAACCATTTTCCGGACAGCGCCGGCTTGGCACCGTGCGTCAGATGGCCGCCAGCCGATAGCGACATGCCCAGCACCGTGTCGCCAGGCTGCACCAGCGCCAGCATCACCGCGGTGTTGGCCTGCGCACCGGAGTGGGGCTGCACATTGGCGAATTCGCAACCAAACAGCTTGCATAGGCGCTCGATGGCCAGGGCCTCGACCACGTCCACATGCTCGCAGCCGCCGTAGTAGCGCTTGCCCGGGTAGCCTTCGGCGTACTTGTTGGTCAGCACCGAGCCTTGGGCTTCGAGCACGGCCTGGGAGACGATGTTCTCCGAGGCGATGAGTTCGATCTGGTCGCGCTGGCGCTGCAGTTCGTGGCTCATGGCTGTGTTGACCGCTGCATCGGCCTGTGCCACGCCCACGGAGAAGAAGTTTTCAGTTGTCATGGGGGAGAGTCCTCAAACGATTTCGAACAAGGGGGTGAAAATCGGGTCGACGCATTGCACCGGGCTGGTGATGCACAGGTGGTAAGGCTTGGCGGTGCGTTCCAGCAGGCGCCAGGTGTAATCGGCGAAGCTGCGGCGGAACACGAGGACCACACCGGCGGTGTCGGTACGCACCACGGTGAAGCCGGTCTTGGAAGCCACGGTACTGGCGCAGCGGCCCACGGCCAGGCTCTCATAGTCGTAAGGGCCGAGCTGGCGCAGCAGCAGCATGTGGTCGGGCCCTGTGATGCGCAGCGCCGTCAGGCCGCCGCTGTTGTCCACCACCTGGGCGAACACATCCTGGAGCGCGCTGGTCAGCGCGATCAGCAGCGCATTGCGGGTCGAACGCTTGCAGACCAGCAGCCATTCGTCGGGCGAGACCCACAGCACCGCACCGGCGTTGGTGGGTAAAACCGTCATCGGCTGGGTCGGCAGGGCCTGGCCCAGTACACCGGCTACGCCTTGCATGAAAGCCGTGTCGTCGGCCTTGCCGCGCAGCACGATGTAGCCCATGTGGGGCAGCTCACTCATGATCACCCGGCTCTCTCTGGTGGGCGTTGCTACGCGGGTAGGCAGGTCAAAGGCGTGCAGAGCGGATTTCAGCATCACATTTGGCGGATTAAACATTTTGACGATCACCTTTCACATCCACGAATACGCTGCCGCCGACCTTGACGGGCGTGACCTTGCCGTGAGCGTGCACATACAGGGTCTGCTCTTTGCGCTGCAGACCACCGGCGACGACGGCCATGGCGATGGAGCGACCCAGGAAGGCGCTGTGGTAGCTGGAAGTCACATGGCCCAGCATCTGGTTGGTCGCGCCTGTGGTGGCGCTTTCCATGATTTGCGCACCTTCGACCAGCACACTGGCCGGGTCTTCGGGCAACAGCCCTACCAGTTGCTTGCGGCCTTCGCGGGCCGTGTCGCTGCGCGCCAGCGAGCGCTTGCCCAGGAAGCTGAACGGCTTCTTCATGCCGACGGCCCAGGCCATGTCCAGATCCAGCGGGCTCATCGAGCCATCGGTGTCCTGGCCGACGATGATGAAGCCTTTTTCGGCGCGCAGCACGTGCATGGTTTCGGTGCCGTAAGGCGTGATGTCGAACCCGGCACCGGCGGCCATCACGGCCTCCCACAGCGCGTGGCCGTAGCCGGATTCGACGTTCAACTCATACGACAACTCGCCCGAGAAGCTGATGCGGAACACGCGGACGGGCAGGCCACATACTGTGCCCGCACGCCAGTCCATAAACTTGAAGTTGTCGGGCGAGAGGTCAATGTCGGAGCACAGCTTTGCCAGCACCGCGCGGGACTTGGGTCCCACCAGGGCGATGGTGGACCAATGATCGGTCACCGAAGTCATCCATACCTTGAGTTCGGGCCATTCGGTCTGGTGCCAGCGCTCCAGCCAGTTCAGCACCCGGGCCGCACCGCCGGTGGTGGTGGTCATGTAGAACTGGTTTTGCTGGATGCAGGCGGTCACGCCGTCGTCCATCACCATGCCGTTTTCGTCCAGCATCAGGCCGTAGCGGCATTTGCCGACGGCCAGCTGGGTCCAGGCGTTGGCGTAGATGCGGTTCAGGAATTCGCGCGCATCCGGGCCGTCGATCTGGATCTTGCCCAGGGTTGACGCGTCCATTACCGCCACGCCATTGCGGGCCGCCAGGCATTCGCGGGCGACTGCGGCGTGCAGGTCTTCACCGGGTTTGGCAAAGTACCAGGGGCGTTGCCACTGGCCGACTGGCTCCAGTGCCGCACCGCGTGCCACGTGGGAGGCGTGGATGGCGCTGTAGCGGTTCGGGTCAAACAGTTCTCCCGTCATGGTCCCGGCCAGCGCGCCCAGGCTGACTGGCGTGTAGGCCGGGCGGTAGGTGGTGGTGCCAACCTCGTTCACCGGGCGCTTCAGTGCGCGGGCGGTGATGACGAAGCCGTTGACGTTGGACAGCTTGCCCTGGTCGGTGCCGAAGCCCAGCGCGGTGTAGCGCTTGACGTGCTCGATCGAGTGGTAGTTCTCGCGCACCGCCAGTTCGATGTCGGCGGCGCTGACGTCGTTCTGATAGTCGACAAAGGCCTTGGCGCCGACGCCTTCAGCCTTGCCGTCGGGCAAGCGGAACATCGGGCGGGCCGCCAGGCGCTTGGGCTGCACGCACAGCGGGGCTTGCAGCAGTTCGTCCTTGCCACAGGCTTTCAGCAGTTGCTCCATGACTTCGGTGGTTTGCGCCAGCGCATCCGCCAGCTCGAACGCACCGGTGACCGCGCCCACGCAGGCCACGCCTTTGCGGCCGGTGCGTGGCGCTACAAAGGCCGCTACCGATTCATCCCATTGCGGGCGGCTGCCGTCGTGGCAGAACAGGTGCACCGTGGGTGACAGGCCGCCGGAGCTCAGCACCACATCGCAGGCGATGAAGGTTCCGGTGCCGGCCACTTCGTCGCGGGTGCCATGCAGGGGCACCAATTTGACGCCCTTGACTTCGCTGCCGCCGGTGACTTCGGCAATGCCGTGGCCGGCCATCACCGTGTAGCTGCTGTTGCGCGCCACCGCGCCATGGCGCACATCGGCGACCGTGACGGTGGCGCCGGCCTTGGCCAGGCCTTCGGCGCAGTCGTGGACCAGGTCGCTGGTGCCGCAGATCACCACCCGCTGGCCGACGCGCACGCCGTAGCGGTGCAGAAAGGTCTGGCCCGCCGAGACGGTCATCACGCCGGGCAGGTCATTGTTGCCAAACACCAGCGGGCGTTCGATGGCTCCGGTGGCCAGCACCACATGGTGGGCGCGGATCTTGTGCATGCGGTGGCGTGGCAGATGGGCCTGGCGCTGCTCTGGCGCGATATGGTCCTGCACCAGTTCCACGGCCTGCACCAGGTTCTGCTCGTACATGCCGAAGGCGGTGGTGCGCGTCAGCACCGTCACGTGCGGCATGCCGGCCAGAGCCGCTTGCACCGAGCGGATATAGGCATCGCTGTTGCGACCGTCGATCTGCGCATGCGGGTCGGACAGCAGCCAGCCGCCGAGTTCGTTTTGTTCGTCCAGCAGCACGGTCTTGAGCCCGGCGCGACCGGCCTGCAGCGCGGCCAGCAGGCCGCAGGCGCCGCCGCCGACGACCAGCACGTCCACGTGGTGGTGCAGGTGGTCGTAGTTCTCGGAATCGGGTTCGGTCGGTGCGTCGCCAAAGCCGGCGAACTTGCGGATCACGGTTTCATACAGCGGCCAGAGCTTTTGCGGCCACTTGAAGGTCTTGCTGTAGAAGCCGGCCGGCATGAAGCGCGAGCCCTGGCCCAGCACCGACTTCAGATCGAAGTCCAGCGAGGGCCAGCCCGAGGTGGAGCGGGCGCTCAGGCCGTCATACAGCTCGGCCTGGGTGGCCTTGACGTTCGGCGTGGTCAGCGCGCCCACGCCCAGCTGCACCAGTGCATTCGGTTCTTCCGCACCGGCGCCGATGATGCCGCGCGGACGGCCGTACTTGAAGCTGCGCGCCATGCGGCGCACGCCGTGGGCCAGCAGGGCGGAGGCCAGCGTGTCGCCGGGGTGGCCGGTGTAGTCGCGGCCATCGAAGGTGAACTTGACCGTGCGCGTGCTGTCAATGCGCGTGTCGGTCTGGGGGACTCTCATGCCGCTCATACCGTTTGCTCCTTGGCCATGTCGGCCAGAAACAGCGCCTTGCCTTCGGCCAGGGTCCAGGTGCCGGCGATCTCGTAGGTGGCGGTGTTGCGTTTTACGGCAAACACCTTGCGGCATGCTGCCGTGTGCTGCCATTGCTCCCAGAACCAGCCCTTGGTGTTCTTGCGCATGAAAACGTAGTCGCCCCAGGTGGCGTCGTCTACGGCTTCGGGCTGGAGCGGGCGGGGGATATAGGCTTCACCGGCGTTGCTGAACTCTTCTTCGTCCCGCGTTTCTCCGCAGTGGGGGCAGTGCAATAAAAACATAGTCGTCTACGCTCAATGTGCGACGCCTGCGGCGCCGTGTTCGTCGATGAGGTGGCCCGTGTGAAAACGGTCTACGGAGAAGGATTTGGCGAGCGTGTTCGGTTCGCCCTTGGCCAGCATGTCGGCAAACACATGGCCCGAGCCCGGCGTGGCCTTGAAGCCGCCGGTGCCCCAGCCGCAGTTGAAAAACAGGCCTTGCACCGCGGTCTTGGAGATGATGGGACAGGCGTCAGGCGTCACGTCCACAATGCCGCCCCATTGGCGATTCATGCGCACGCGGGAGAACTGGGGAAACAGCTCGATGATGGCGGCGGCCGTGTGCTCTATGACGTGCGGGCTGCCACGCTGGCCGTAGCCCAGGTAGCTGTCGATGCCGGCGCCGATAACCAGTTCGCCCTTGTCGGACTGGCTGAGGTAGCCGTGGACTGCGTTGGACATGATCACGGTGTCAATCACGCGCTGCATCGATTCGGACACAAAGGCCTGCAGGGGATGGCTTTCCAGCGGCATGCGCAGGCCAGCCATCTTGGCCAGCACCGACGAATGGCCGGCGGCCACGCAACCCACGCGGTCGGTCTTGATGGCGCCCAGGTTGGTTTGCAGGCCGCGGATCTTGCCGCCTGCTATGTCCATGCCGGTGACTTCGCAGCCCTCGATCAGATCCACGCCCAGGCGGCTGGCGGCGCGGGCAAAGCCGCGCGCCACGGCGTCGTGGTGGGCGATGCCGGCGCGCGGCTGCCAGCTGGCACCTAGCACTGGGAAGCGGCGGCTGCGGCTGCAGTCAAGCTGGGGAATCTTTTCTTTCACTTCCTGCGCATTCAGCACATGGGCGTCAATGCCTTGCAGCGCGTTGGCGTTGACCCGGCGCTCGATGTCGCGCATGTCCTGCAGGGTATGGCCCAGGTTGAACACGCCGCGCTGGCTGAACATCACGTTGAAGTTCAGGTCCTCGGTCAGGCCTTCCCACAGCTTGAGCGAATGCTCATAGATGGCGGCCGATTCGTCCCACAGGTAGTTGGAGCGAACGATGGTGGTATTGCGCGCGGTGTTGCCGCCGCCCAGGTAGCCTTTTTCCAGCACTGCGATCTTGCCGACCTGCGGGTGGTTCTTGGCCAGGTAGTAGGCCGTGGCCAAGCCGTGCCCGCCGCCGCCGACGATCACCACGTCGTAGGATGCCTTTAACGCCACCCGCTCCCAGGCAGGTTCCCAGGTTTGGTGGTTTTTGAAGCCGTGCTTGAGCAGGCTCCAGAGAGAGTAGTTTTGGCCGCGCATAGTCGCTCGTGAGGGGGTCCAATGAATCTGCGTCCATTGTTGGATGTCCCTGGTACGCCAACTTGCGCCGGGCAGACGCGCACTTGCTCAAATTCGACATGATGTCGAGTTTGGTGATTTTTGAGATTTACCGGATGGCACTGACGGATTGTTGAAAATCGGCCTATGACTCCGTACACATCACTGGCCTTGTCGAGAGCCCTTGGACTGAACGTTGTGATAACGCTATTGGGCGGTAGCAGGCAGTTGGCCTAGATGATTTCCATCAATGAATGTGCCCTGCGATCCGTCAGTGAGGAACCCCAGTCAACCCTATCGATCAAGTTGCGTGGCGATCCCTTGTAGGTGCGTCACCACAAGCCGATCGCATCCGGAGAATCACTACCAACGCAAGGCCGGCGTTGTCACCGGAGCATCCCAAAGCGCCTTCAGCTCTTCGTTCAGTAGCGTTACGGTCAGGGAAGCGCCGGCCATTTCAAGCGAAGTGGTGTAGTTGCCGACCAGCGACCGCGCCGGAACTAGGCCGGCATGGCTTAGGCGCTCGCTGGCCAGCTGGTACAGCAGGTAAAGCTCCATCAACGGCGTTCCGCCGAGGCCGTTGACGAACAGCAGCACCTCCTGCCCCTGCTTCGGGTTCAAGTCTTTCAGGATCTCGTCCATCAGCTCGTCAACGATAGCGGTAGCGGATTGGAACGCCCCGCGCCGGCGCCCGGGTTCGCCATGAATGCCCACGCCGATCTCCATTTCGTCAGGGCCGATCTCAAAAGTCGGCACGCCCGCCTCCGGCACGGTGCAGCTGCTGAAAGCCACCCCCATGGAGGCAGTGCAGGCGTTCACGCGGTCACCCAGGTGCTTGCAGGCGGCCAGGTCGGCGCCGCGCTCCGCAGCCGCGCCGACCATCTTCTCGACCACCAGCGTTCCGGCAACGCCGCGGCGGCCCGTGGGATGCCCGGCCGAGTCGACCGATACGTCGTCGTTGACCAGGACCCAGGCGTATTCGCTGTCCATCATGTCCATGGCTATCTGGAAATTCATCAAGTCGCCGGCGTAGTTCTTGACAATGAAAAGTACACCCGCCTCGCCGCCGACGGCCTTGGCCGCAGCCAGCATCTGGTTGGGCGTCGGCGAGGTGAACACCTGCCCGGGACAGGCGGCGTCGAGCATCCCGGTGCCGACGAAGCCGGTGTGGAGCGGCTCGTGGCCCGATCCACCGCCGGAGATCAGCGCTACCTTGGACGGCGTGGGGTTCTTGCGCGTGACGAACAGCGGGTCCAGATGCACGGCCACCAGCTGGGCATGGGCGGCCCCGAACCCCAGCAGGCTTTCAAACACGAGGTCGCTCGGGAGGTTGGTGAATTTCTTCATCGCGGCTCGTAGTGGATAGTGGGCCGATTATGGTCACTGCGGGCGTGCCTTGTCACGCGAGGTTCTCCGCAGTGATGATTTCTATCCGGGGGTTGCTCACGGCCAGCGCGCCGCGCACGTCTTCGCAAAGCAGCCGCAATACCTTGGCGGCGGTCATGATTGCGTAGTACACGTCCTGCTGCAGCACATAAGAGACGACGTTGGCCACCAGCAGCGAGCGGTGCATCTCCAGCAGGTCGTGCACCACGAATCCCAGCGAGCTGTCGTAACCTAACTCCTGCAGGGCGCGGCTGACGCCATGCGAGCCCGGGCCCAAGTTGTACAGGGCGTGCAACTTCCCATCGGTCTGAGCCGGATCGAGGAATTGTCGCGCAAATGTGTAGGCCTGGTCTTCCGATTCTGGCATGTCGGACAGCTCGATCAGCCGGGCGTTGGGAAACCGCTCCTCCAGCACTTGAGCAAAGCCGATGCGCCGGTCGATCTCGGCGGCGAATCGTGTAGCCGGCGACAGCATGGCGCAGCGCCCGGGCTCGTCGCGCGGCAGGCAGCGGCCCAGCAAGATGCCCGCAGTCCGCCCGGCTGCGCGGTTGTCCGCGCCAACAAAGGTCTCGCGCAGCGAACCGGCGACGTCGGAAAACAGGGTGACCACATGCACGCCGCTTCGAGCCAGTTCATTGATGGCCAGCTTGACCTGCGGCACATCAGGCGCCAGCAGGGCGATGCCGTCCAGATCGGTCATCTTGGCCAGTTCCTGAGCGAAGTCCGCGCCGTCCTGGTTCGGCAGGCGATGGGTGATTTCAGTGATGTGCTGGTGCCTGAAATCACCGGCGGCCTGGGCGACGACGCGGTCGATGATGTCGAAAAAACCGCGCCGCGAAGCGGGCAACACAAACCCGAAGCGGTAGTTGGGCGTGGACCGTGGGCGGCCGCGGGCTGGAGTGGCGGCACCGAGCGCCTGCATCACTGTGCGGACCCGATCCACCGTTGCCGGGTTGACGCCCGGTCGATTGTTCAGAACGCGATCAACCGTGGCGGTACTTACGCCCGCAGCTTCTGCTATCTGGTTGATGGTGGCTGCCATTGAATCGATGGGTTTGCGGCCAAGGTGATTTTAAATAAATCAATCTTTCGGCCGCCCTTCCTGCCAAGAATGTACCTCAATTTCGATCAGCAGAGGCAGAGCAGCCTCGTAAATGTCTGGAATATTCATCTATTAGGGTTTCTATTGATTGATGCATTAAATGATGTGATTACCATCAATCACATCAGACCGGTCAATGACCTGGGCTGATCGGCGGATGAGGCCGAAAAAACAAGCGGGCAGATGCACCCGAATCGCCGCTTCCATTTGCAACCCAAGCGTGGCCCGCCACGCACCGTAAGGAGACGAACACATGAGCAAAGCCAAATCAACCCTCTGGCGCCTGCTGGCCGGGGCTGCACTGGGATTGACAGCGCTGGGTGCAAGCGCGCAGGACAAGCAGCTGACCCTGTGCTGGGCCGCCTGGGACCCGGCCAACGCGCTGGTGGAACTGTCGAAAGACTTCACCGCCAAGACCGGTATCCAGATGAAATACGAGTTCGTGCCCTGGCCGAATTTCGCCCAGCGCATGCTCAACGAGCTCAACTCCAAGGGCAAACTGTGCGACCTGCTGATCGGCGACAGCCAGTGGATCGGTTCGGCCGCCACCGAAGGCCACTACGTCAAGCTCAACGACTTTTTCGACAAGAACGCCATCAAGATGAGCGACTTCATGCCGGCGACGGTTGAGGGCTATTCGACCTGGCCCAAGGGCACGAAGAACTATTGGGCGCTGCCGGCCATGGGCGATGCCGTGGCCTTCACCTACCGCAAGGACTGGTTCGCCCGCCCCGAGTTGCAGGCCGAGTTCAAGAGCAAGCATGGCCGCGAGCTGGCCCCGCCCAAGACCTGGGACGAGTTCAAGCAGATCGGCCAGTTCTTCCAGAATCGTGTCATTGATGGCAAGAAGGTTTACGGCGCCGCGCTGTACACCGAGCGCGGCTCAGAAGGCATCACGATGGGCGTCACCAACACCATGTACGCCTACGGGATGGAGTACGACAACCCGAAGAAGCCATACGACATGAACGGCTACATCAACGGCCCCGGCGCCGTGAAGGGCCTGAAGTTCTACAAGGACATGTATGACTGTTGCGTGCCGCCCGGTCACGGCAACGCCTACATGACCGAGGACCTGGACGCCTACAAGTCGGGCCAGGTAGCGATGCAGATGAACTTCATCGCCTTCTTCCCTGGTATCTCCAAGGACCCGCAGGTCGGTGGCGAGAAGACCGGCTTCTTCCCCATCCCCAAGGGCGACAAGCAGTTCGCGCAGCTCGGCGGTCAGGGTATCTCGGTGGTGAAGTACTCCGACAAGAAGGACATGGCGCTGCAGTACATGAAGTGGTTCGCGCAGCCTGCCATTCAGAAAAAGTGGTGGGACGGCGGCGGCTTCACCTGCATGAAGTCCATTCTGGAAGCCCCGGGTTTCGAGACCAGCACGCCATACGCCAAGGTGTTCCTGGACTCCATGAAGATCGTCAAGGACTTCTGGGCCGAGCCCACCTATGCGCAGCTTTTGCTGGCCATGCAGAACCGTGTACATGAGTACGTGGTCGCCGGCAAAGGCACGCCCAACACCGCTCTGGACGCGCTTCTGAAGGACTGGATCCAGGTGTTCAAGGAAGACGGGAAAATCAAGTGAAATCCACGGAATTCACGCAATGGGTACCGCCGCCTGCAGCGGTACCCAGCGCTAATCTCCCGGAACCGGTAGGCCCCGCCCATCGGGCCGCCTCCGCCGCGTCAGTGCAGCGTCCGCTCCTGGCCTTGCGGGGGCTGTCAGACCGGGCGCTAGCCTGGCTCTTCGTGGGCCCCACTATCCTGCTGCTGCTGGCCTTCAACATCTTCCCGTTGCTGTGGACGATCTATCTCTCATTCACCAACTTCCGTGCCAACCGGCCCAATGCAGAAGTGGTGTGGCTGGGCTTGTCCAACTACCAGCGCGTACTTGGCGATGAGGCAATCTGGGAGAACATGCGCACCACGGCGCACTTCCTGTGTTGGTCGATTGCCCTGCAACTACTGCTGGGCTTCGCATTGGCCCTGCTGCTGAACCGCAAGTTCAGGTCGCACAGCTTCTGGAGCACCGCGATCCTGCTGCCCATGATGCTGGCGCCGGCAGTGGTCGGCACCTTCTGGAAGTATTTTTTCGAGCCGCAGTACGGCATCTTCAACGCCATCGCGCGCCTCTTCGGCGGCGCCGGCAACTTCACCATGCTGGGCGACACGCAGCTTTCGCCCTGGGCCATCGTGCTGGTGGACACCTGGATGTGGACGCCTTACGTGATGCTGTTGCTGCTGGCCGGGCTGCGCTCCATCCCGCCCTATCTGTACGAGGCGGCCGAGATCGACCGTGCCTCGGAGTGGACCAAATTCTGGCGCATCACGCTGCCGATGGTCATGCCCTTCATCATCCTGGCACTGCTGTTCCGCTCGATCGAGAACTTCAAGATGTTCGACCTGGTGGACAACCTCACCAATGGCGGCCCCGGCTCGGTGACCGAGCTGGCATCGATCCACCTCAAGCGCGAGGCTTTCGAGAAATGGCGCACCGGCTACAGCTCGGCCTTCGCCATCATCCTTTTCGTCGCGATCTACGGCATGTCGCTCGTGACGGTGCGTTTCCTGGACAAGGTGAAACAGAGATGAAAACCATCCCCCACAGCCCGCTGGAGCCGACGTCACTCGCCAAATGGTTCGCCGGCGTCCTGGTCATCACCTACACCATCATCTCGCTGGTCCCGTTGGCGTGGATTTTCATGACGAGCCTGCGCACCCCGCAGGATGCCATTGCCTATCCGCCCAAGGTGGTGGCCGAGGCATCCCTGATTGGCTACGTCAACCTGTTCACCACACGCTCACGCGTGTCCGCAGAAGAACTGGCGGCGCAACCACCGGCTACGAGCTGGTACGAAGGCCTGGTCCGTGAACAGCAGATGATCCTGGCCGGCCCCTCGCGCTTTTCAGACCGTTACCTCAATTCGCTGCTGATCGGCTTTGGTTCGACCCTGCTGTCGGTGGTACTGGGCACACTGGCGGCCTATGCGTTCTCGCGCTTTCGGGTGCCGGGCAAGGACGACTGGCTGTTCTTCATCTTGTCCACCCGGATGATGCCGCCGATCGCGGTGGCCATCCCGATCTACCTGATGTTTCGCCACCTGGGGCTCAACGACACCCACCTGGGCCTGATCCTGCTGTACACCGTCGTGAACCTGTCGCTTGCAGTGTGGCTGCTCAAGGGCTTCATGGACGAAATCCCGCGCGAGTACGAGGAGGCGGCCATGGTGGACGGCTACACGCGTTGGCAGGCCTTCCTGAAGGTGGTGCTGCCGCAGGCGGCCACCGGCATCGCCACCACCTCGATCTTCTGCCTGATCTTCGCCTGGAACGAGTACGCGTTCGCGCTGCTGCTCACCAGCGGCACGGCGCAGACCTCGCCACCTTTCATCCCCACCATCATCGGCGAAGGCGGTCTCGACTGGCCCGCCATGGCAGCCGGCACGACGCTGTTCCTGCTGCCGGTGCTGGTGTTCACCGTGTTGCTGCGCAAGCACCTGCTGCGCGGCGTGACCTTCGGAGCCATTCGAAAATGAAGTCCCGCAAATCCCCCCGCTGGCTGCGCCGCGCGCCCTGGGAACGTGGCACAGCCACCCTGATCGGCCTGGGCCTGGTGATGTTGATGCAACCCTGGTCCATCGAGGTCTACAGCTATGCCTTCACAGTGCTGCTGGCCGGCGTGATCGGCTATTCCATCGCCGGCAAACTGCCGCAAAACTGAGGCGATCATGAGCGAAATACGAATCCAGAACCTGCAGAAGCGCTTTGCCGACTTCACCGCAGTGCGCGGCTCCTCGCTGGTGCTCGAAAGCGGCAAATTCGTCGTGCTACTCGGCCCCTCGGGCTGTGGCAAGACGACCACGCTGCGGATGATCGCCGGCCTGGAGTACCCCACGGGCGGTAGCATCACGCTGGACGACCAGGACGTTACATATCTCAGGCCGCGCGAGCGCGATATTGCGATGGTGTTTCAGTTGTTCGCGCTCTATCCGCACATGGGGGTGCGTGGCAACCTGGAGTTCCCCCTGCGCAATGAGGGCGTGTCGCGCGCCGAGATAGACCGACGCGTGCAGGAGGTCGCCGCCGTCCTGCGTATAGAGCACCTGCTGGGTTCGCGGGTCACCGGTCTGGCCGGTGGTGACCGGCAGCGCGTGGCGCTGGGCCGCGCCATCGTGCGCCAACCCAAGGCCTTTCTGATGGACGAGCCGCTGGGCACGCTGGACGCCGAATTCCGCGAACTGATGTGCGTGGAACTGCGCAGGCTGCACGACCGGCTGAAGACGACCACCGTGTTCGTTACTCATGACCAGAACGAGGCGATGGCGCTGGCCGATCACATCGTGGTGATGAATGAGGGCGAGATCCTCCAGGCCGACGACCCGCATGGCATTTACAGCTTTCCCTCCTGTCTGTTTGTGGCGCGATTCATCGGCCGCCCGCCGATGAACCTGCTCAAAGTCGATGCGCCCGTGGTCCGCGGCGACACCGGTGTGCGGGGGGCGAGCGGAACTATTGATGTACCTACGGTCGAAGCTCCTTCCCCGTCAGTGCTGCTGGGCGTGCGACCCGAACACGTGCGCCTGCAGGCGCCAGGCAAGGGCAGCCTGAGTGGTCGCGTGCAGCATGTCGAGTACTTCGGCTCGCACTGGGTCGCCGAGGTGCAAACCGATGCGGGGCCGCTGAAAGTGCTGGTCGACAAGTCTGTGCGGCCGGTCCTGCAAGAGCAGGTCGGCCTCGCCTTCGACACCCAACGGGTGGTGCTTTTCGACGCGGCCACTGAACGGTTGCTGCCCAGCGCCACCACTATCGCCCACCAACCGAGTATGCGCCATGGCTAGTATTTCCCTACACGGCATCCACAAACATTTCGGCGACATCGCAGCGCTGACCGACCTGCAGCTGGAGATCGCCGACGGCGAATTCTTCGTGCTGCTTGGCCCCAGTGGCGCCGGGAAAACCACGACTCTGCGCATCATCGCCGGGCTGGAGCAACCCGAGACCGGCCTGGTGCGAATGGACGGCGAAGACGTCACCACCGCAGCGCCGGCCCAGCGCGATTGCGCCTTCGTCTTCCAGCAGTATTCGCTGTACCCGCATCTGACAGTGTTCGACAACCTGGCGTTTCCGCTGCGCGCGCCGCTGCGCCGTATTCCCGAGGCGGAAATCCGGCAGCGAGTGGAGCGGGTCGCGGCCACGCTGCACATCGAAAGCAAGCTGCAGCGCAAAGCCACGGCCCTGTCGGGCGGTGAAATGCAGCGCGTAGCCATCGGCCGCGCCTTGGTGCGGGAGCCGCGTGTCTACCTGATGGACGAACCACTGTCTTCGCTGGACGCGAAGCTGCGCGAGGAACTGCGCGTGGAACTCAAGCGCCTGCAACGCCAAAGCGGCACCACCGTGGTCTACGTGACGCACGACCAGGTGGAGGCCACCACGCTGGCCGACCGTATTGCCATCCTGGAAGCCGGACACATCCAGCAGATCGGCACACCCGAGGAGATCTACGAGGCGCCCGTGTCGGTGCAGGTGGCGCAGCGGCTCGGTTCGCCGGCGATCAACGTGCTGCCAGCGGGGTGGTTCGTCGGCCAGCATCCGGCTGCGGCGGCCAGCGTCGGCATTCGGCCCGAGGACGTGGAACTGGCAGGTGAGAACGATGGCTTTGAGTGCACAGTTATCGAGTCCTCCTTGCTCAAGCATCACGTCATCGCCGAGCACGCCGGCGTTGAGGTGCGCGCCCGCCTGATGCAAAGCGCTGCGCCTCCTCCCCAGTCCCGTATCCGCCTGCGTTTTCCGGCTGGCCAGCGCCTGCTGTTCGACCAGGCCGGAAAGCGGCTTGCAGCCTGAGACCCTATTCCTAACGAGACCAACCCCATGAACACTCAAGACATTATCACGGCCGCCCAGGCGGTACATGCCGCCATCCTGACCAACGAGCAGCAGATCGAATCGCTGGATCGTGCCATCGGCGACGGCGACCACTTCATCAACGTACGGCGCGGCTGCGAAGCCATCGCAGCGATCACGCCCGAACTGGTGCCGCTGTCGCCGGCGCAGGCGTTCAATCGCATCGGAATGAAACTGCTTAGCACCATAGGCGGCGCCTCGGGGCCGCTGATCGGCAGCTTCTTCATCTCCATGGGCAAGGAGCTGGAAGGCTCGGTCGAGCCGGATGCGAAGCACTTCGCGCACGCCCTGGCCGCAGGCGTCGAAGCCATCAAGAGCCGCGGCAAAGCCGACCTGGGTGAGAAGACGATGCTGGACGTGCTCATCCCCGCCTCGCGGCTGCTGCTGCGCCTGGCCGACGAGGGATGCGACCTTGACACACTGTGTGCCCGCCTCAAGGAAGAAGCGGAGCTCAACATGCTGGCCACCCGCGACATGATCGCGACCAAAGGCCGGGCCCATTTCCTCGGCGAGCGCGCCCTGGGGCATATCGACCCCGGTGCGAAGACCAGTCAGGTCGCGCTGTTCGCTGTGTGCGACATGCTGACTGTCGGAGCAGCATCGTGAAAAAATTCGTCAACGATGTGGAGCAACTGCTGCAGGAATCGCTGCAAGGACTGGCCGCCGCGCACAGAGACCTGCTGACCCTGCACCTGGATCCAACGTTCGTCACGCGCAAGCAGTTGCCGCAACTCAAGGTGGCCCTGATATCCGGTGGTGGTTCAGGCCACGAGCCGCTTCACTGCGGCTTTATAGGCACAGGCATGCTCGATGCGGCCTGCCCCGGCCAGGTGTTCACCTCGCCGACGCCGGACCAGATGCTGGCCGCCGCAGCGGCGGTGGACCGCGGCAAGGGAGTGCTGTTCATCGTCAAGAACTACGCGGGCGACGTGATGAACTTCCAGATGGCCGCGGAGATGATGCAGCAGCCCTGCGCGACCGTGCTCGTCAACGACGACGTCGCCGTGGAGCGTTCGACCCACGGCACCGGGCGGCGCGGCGTGGCCGGCACGCTGATCGTGGAAAAGCTGGTGGGCGCGGCGGCCGAGGCCGGTGCCAGCCTGGATCAATGCAAGGTGCTGGGAGACCGGGTCAACAGCCGTACCGCGTCGATGGGCGTGGCATTCACCAGCTGTACCGTGCCGGCGGCGGGGCGGGCGACCTTCGATATCGCCGAGGATGAGATGGAATTCGGCGTGGGCATCCATGGGGAGCCCGGGCGCCGGCGCGGGCTGGTGCGCCCTGCGCAGGAACTGGTCAACGAGCTGATGGCAGCCATCCTGGGCGACCTGCAGCCCAAGCCCGGCGCAGAGGTTCTGCTGCACGTCAACGGCTTCGGGGGCACGCCCCTGATCGAGCTGTACCTGCTGTATCACTGCGCGAATCAACTGCTTGAGGGCCAGGGCCTGACGGTGGCAAGGTCGCTCGTCGGCAACTACACGACCGCGCTGGAGATGGCCGGCGCCTCGCTGACCGTCACCCTGTTGGACGAGGAAATGAAATCCCTGTGGGATGCGCCTGTGCACACGGCTGCGCTGCGCTGGTAGGTCGGCCGCCCCGTCCCGGGCCGCCAAAAAAAAGGAGCCTCATCTCAATGAACCGAAGAAAGGCCATTACGCTGGCCTGTACGGCGGCGGCCGGGCTGTCGCGGCCGATCCTGGGCCTCGCGACCGGGAAGCCATCCGCGGATGGCGTTGTGCGGCTGGGCCAGTCGACCGCGCTGAAGGGCGCCAACGGTGCGGTGGGGCGACAGTTCCGCGACGCCGCGTTGGGATGGTTCAATTTGGCCAACAGCCAGGGCGGCGCGGGGGGCTATCGCATCGAACTCATTACGCTCGATGACGGCGGCGTGGTTGAGCGTGCAACCACCAACGCCAAGCTCCTGACCAGCACGCACGGAGTCGCCGGTTTCTTCGGCTTCGCTGGGCCAGGTGCCAACCGCGAAGGAATGCAGGGAGCGATGGAAGAAGGCGTGCCTTTCATCGCGCCGGTCAGCGGCATGGACGTGCTGCGGCAACGCGACAACACCAACGTGTACCTGCTGCGTGCCGGCCACCGCGACGAAATCCGCCAGATTATCCGGCATACCAGTTCCACCGGCATCACACGGGTGGCACTGCTGTTCGAATACGAATCGGCGGGATGGGAGATCAGGGATTCGTTTGTCCAGGCGGCCGATGCTGCCAAGCTCGCCAGCAGCGTTAGCGCCAGCGTTTCCCGGGGCAGCGCCGACGTGGGCCCGGCCGTGGCGGCACTCGTTGCAGCCAATCCCCAAGCCATCATCCTGGCGGCCAACCCGAGCGCCAGTGCGGCTTTCGTGCGGACTGCGCGCAAGGCTGGTTTCGGCGGCAGTTTCTACACCGTGTCCACCGTGGGCGGACAGGTGCTGCTCGATCAGCTGGGTCAGCTCGCAGTCGGAATATCCGTGGCCCAGGTCGTGCCGTTTCCGTGGGGTGGCACCACAGCGATCTCACGCGAGTTCCTGGGCTTTTGCGCCGCCAGTCAGGTCAAGCCCGACTTCGCCAGCATGGAAGGCTACATTGCCGCCCGCTGGCTGACGGAGGCCTTGAAGCGGGCAAAACCCCGTGAGCCGAGCGCCGCGGCTTTGGGCACGGCGTTGGAACAAATGCCGGCCTTGAACTTCAGCGGCTTCCCTTTGGCCTTCAGCAGCGTCACGCGAAGCGCCTCATCGTTTGTGGAGCTGACGGTGGTTTCGAAGCAGCTGAAGTTTTTGAAATAGCGGGATGCGGCGGTTACCCAACCCGGAACTGGTGGGCCACTCGGTTGAAAAAGGTTGACCACGCCCACCCCCGGCTGCAAACCGCATGGGCATAAAGTGGCGTGCCGCTGTGGGCGGCAGGGTAAGGGTTATAAACAAAAGCTGTGCATAACTTTGTTAGCAACAGGCGTTGCAAGTAGGCGTAACCCGCGCCCGTCGTGCCCCGCTACAGTTAGCTGAAAATATAAGCACCAGTTCCCCCTTCGGCGCATTTATACCGGCCGCCCAATCATTAGATTTGTTGGGTATAAGGCAGCCCAGCGCAGTCTTTTTTCTGCCGTACCACCCTAACTCCTAGCGAGGTGACCATCGCAGGCCCTGCTTGTGTACCCGCACCGCTGCGGCATGAATAATCTTCTTGCGGTGTTGAATAAGATGGGCCTACACGTCCGATTGGATTTGCCGCCGAAGCGCCGGTAGGTGCCTGCCGCGTGCAGTAGAACCAAACTGCTGGTTAAGCCAAGCCAGAAATTGAACAGCTTTTGCTAGGGACGCATCTGACGCCAACCGGTTGTTGATGCCACTGTGTTGGGTGATCGAAAAAGTCAATCCATTTGACGCTACTGCGCTGCTTGATGTGGCATCTTGGGCGCATCCATCAATCTCAAACTCGATCAGCGTAATGCTTCGGGCTCGGTTATCGCGGCGTTGTGTTTCACGTCCGGCTTGCTGGCTATCGGTTAGTGCCGTGGCAGTGTTTGATGGTACTTTTTTTAGGTACCACCAAAAGCACCAGCAAAACGGCTGCATACCAGTGCATTTCACTGCGCGGCCTTGGACAATGAAAAACCCGAAATGCCAATAGGCATGCGGGTTTTTGGTCCTTTTTGGATTTTTTTGGATGCTGGGGTGGTACACCAACAGTAACCGCAAATCGGGCTATAGCCCAATAGGCATAAGGGTTTTTGCTAAATTAGTTTAAAAAGTACCAGCAAAAGTACCATCAAAATGCGGGGCTCCCCAAATTTTGCTTTTACCGCTGTTTTTACTGGCTTTAAAGGGCTTAAATGGCACACTTTTACGCCGCCAAACCACAGCCCTAGCGCGCAATATTACTACTTGGCACGCACCCCTAGCTGCGGCGCTTGCCCACACCGCTGGTGCCTTTTACCTCGTCAAATAGGTCAAAAACGGTCATGCCCAGCGCGTTGGCAATGACCTCTACGGCGTTTAGCGTGGGGTTGGCCTGGCCGTTTTCTATGCGACTCAAATAGGTCTGATAGAAGCCGCAGCGCTCACCAAACTCCACCTGGCTTAAGCCTGCCTCCAGGCGCAGCGCACGTACGCAGCTGCCAAAACGTTTTGCCAAGGTGTTTTTCACACCAGGGACTATCGGGTTTATGCTTTTATTCGCATAAACACTAATTCGTATATAATTACCATAATGTGAAATATTGGCTGTTTGGCGCCACCCATGCGCCCAGCTGAACCGATAACCAACGGGAGGACAACATGAAAAACGTAATTGTTTTGGCCGCGCTGTGGGCGGGTGCAAATGCTTTTGCACAACAACCTGATTCGGGCTGCCAAGTAGCGAACGTCTTGTTAGGCGCCTTATTCAACGCGAAGGGCGCTATCCCTTGCGACACGCCAGCACAGGCCGGCCAGCCAAGCCAAGGCACGGCGCAGCAACCAACGCCGTCGGCAAACCAACGTAGGGGGCCAATGAACAATGACCTGGATACACCAGAGAACCTGGCGGCCATTCTCAACAACATACGTAAGCGCTACGAGCAGCTGGACCTAACGAAGCCACATCTGATCGCCAGCGATGAAGCCTGCATGGACGAAATGCAGGCATACCGCGCATACAGCCGTGTCCTTAATTCAGGCTACGACCAATTGCAAGCGAAGTGCCTGCAGCAGAGCCAACCGATCCGCGAAGACTTTGTGCGGCGTAACCGACTGGTAATGCAGCAGCAGAAGGAATTCAGCGATCAGCAAACGGCCGACAACCAAACGCGCCAGAAAAAGAAAGAAGCGGAGGAGCGGGCTGTCGTCGTCGCCGAACTGCGCTCCGGTAAACGCGTCCCTACAAATTGCGCGCAATACATGGTCACACAAGGCCATGACACGCCGGAAGCACTGCTCGCCCCTGTCATGGCTGCGGCGTATCAGTCGCCTAAAGGCATTGGCCAATATTTTGGTGTTGTCGCCCAAATTGATGGAGAAAACATCCTTCTTTCGGGCAAGGTGCCGGCCCTATTTCAACTGGCATTCAGCCCGCCCGACAACACGATCTTGGTCGTCGGAAAGGGGGCTCGTGTTTTTGAGGGCGAGGAAATCAGAGTAGGCGCAATGGTTAAGGGATACGCGACACAGACCAGCACCCGCACTGTCAAGCTGGTAAACGGCAGCAGCAGCACCATCGCCGTGATGCGAGCTATGTGCCTCGCTCCCTTGTCTTGAAAAACCTCCCGGACAAACACATCCGAAATAATCAATCGAAACCATCATGTCTGAAGCCATAAAACGCTGCCCATTTTGTGCGGAAGAAATCCTCGCTGATGCAAAAAAATGCAAGCATTGCGGGTCATTAGTAGATGTTGATAGCCCAGTGCTTGCAGCCGCAAAACCCTTACCGCTGGCCGACTATGGCGTAGCGCTGCTTGCGGCCCCCGTGGTGGCAACGATGCTAATTTGGCTTTGGGTGGGGAATATGAACCTGCTCCAGTCGCCCGGAAGTACGATGACTCTCATACTTGCGGTCGTTATTCTGGTGACCGCCGTAGTTGCCTCAATGGAAGCGGGCAAGGCCGGAATGGCCTCAGACCGGGCCGAGGGAACGTACAGTCCAATTGCTTGGTTTTTTATCATCGCGCTGCTTTGGATTGTGGGATACCCGACTTACCTCTACAAGCGCAAGCATTATGGTTTGGCAAATCTTTCAGTCTGGGGGGCCCTGGTGGCGCTAGTATTTCTAGGAAGCTGGAACATCATGAATTCAGCGGTTGAGGATAAGGAGGCGGAGGTCAGAGGAAAAATAGAGCAAGTACAAAAGAACCTAGAGTCACTCGGAACGTCCGGATTTCAGCTGCCTGATCCATCTCTCAGTCAGACGAATCCACAATCCGAACGCACTCAATCCTCTGAGAAGCCTTTTCTAACCATCTGCGCCCCTAGAGTTATCCCGAACGCGCAGAAGCTTGGCGGAATGTCGGACGCTGAAGCGGTGCAGCATGCCAAGGAAGTGTGTGCGGATGTGGAAGCGACTTATTCTGCATGTATTAAGCAGGGTATCGGTGAAGCTGCTTGTTTAGATAAAGCACTTCCGACTGGAGAATAGCTATCTCTTCCCCAGCGACAGACTCGATCGCATCCCCAAACAGCTGTATAGCCAGTATTTAGCCGCCTCCCCGTGCTAACCCGGCATTACGCAGGGCTCAGCATGCCAGAGATGTGGTTCGCCGCGTCCGTCAGCAATCCCAGACCCTTGGATATGACGGCAGACTCCTTCACCGTCCCGACATGCCAGACGCAACTCAGGCAAGCCGCTATGCCACCGCCGGAACGGACGGGCACGGCGATGGCGGAAAGATGGGTGTCATGGTCGGCGTCGGGGCCGGCATAAAGCGGGTCGCGCACGGCATAGCCACGCGCGCGAACGTCTTCCAGCAGACGGTCCAGCCATTCACGCCGGCGCGCCATCGGGCCGCCAGGGCGAATCAGCTGCCCGAGCAATTCCTTGCGTTCGCTGGCCGGGCAAAAAGCCAGGTAAGCACGACCCATGGCTGAGCCGAGCATGTCGGGTTGGGCGCCAATGACCGAGCGCTTCCAGTTCTCGCCAAACAGGGACCGATTGCTCTGGACGACCAGCATTCGCGTGCCGGAACGAACCCCAAGATCCGACGGCCAGGGCATTTTCTTTTTCAGGTCACGAAGCACGGAAGTTGCCGCGTCCTCCAGACGAACGCGCGGGACGCTCTCCGTGGACGGTGCCTCCTGCTGTTCTCTTGGCATGTACAGGTTGTCGCCCATGCGGCGGTGAATCCATCCGGACTCCTCCAGGGTCCTGAGGATGCGCAGTAACGAAGGCTTGGGGATGGCCGTCATGTCATGCAACTGGCCCAGGGCGAGTCCATGGCCCTGCCTGATCAGACCAAGCACTTCAAGTCCACGTCGCAAGGCTGCAATCGATTTGACTTGCGGGAGGTTCGGTGCAAGGAGTGGATTTTTATTCCGTTTCACTGAGTGAAACTATAACTTGCTCGCTGCTTCGCGTGAAGCCTATTCTTCGATCAACACAAGCGGCCCGTCGCCGCAGGAGAACGAAATGGTAGAAGGAATTCGCGTCACGATGCTGGGCACCGGCGCCGCCTTGGCGGACCCATGCCGCGGGCATTCGTCCATTCTGGTCACGGTGCGGGACCGCCACTACTTGCTGGACATCGGTCATGGCGCCACCCGCCAGATGGTGAAAGCCAATGTAGACCCGGCACTGGTGAACCACGTGTTCATCAGCCATCTGCACTTCGACCACATGGAGGATTCGGCCTACTTCCTGATTGCCTCCTGGATGGCCAACAGAAAAGTCAAGCCTGAGATCTACGGCCCGCCAGGGACCCAGGACTTCATTGACCATCTGCTGGAAAACGGTGCCTACAAGCTCGACATTGCCGCGCGGGCGCAATACAAGCAGCGCGCCGATTCAATGGAGATGATCCGTCCGCACGTCGTCGAATTCTCGACGGGTCTCATTTTTGACGATGGTTTGGTGAAAATTTACGCCGACTACGTTGACCACATTGCGCCGGAAATCCTGCATTGCTTCGGGTTTCGGCTGGAAGCACTTGGCAAGTCGATCGCCTTTTCGGGCGACACCAAGCCATGTGACACGATGCGGCGGTTCGCGAAAAACTGTGACCTGCTCATTCACGAGTGCACATTCCCGGAAGAGGCCCTTGAATTCAGGCGCAACACGCAGATCGGCACCTCAGACCACACCAGCCCCCTCGAGCTTGGAAGGCTCGCGGCGGAGGCCAACGCGAAGATGGTGGTTGCAACACATTTTGGCCACTTTGACACCACCAACCCGGTCCTCAAAGGCTATCTGGCGCACCACATGCCAATCGACATGGTGGGGCCGGAATTCATGGAAAGCGTTGTGCGCGACATCCGCAAGAGCTACACCGGTCCGCTGCAGTTGGCTCATGACCTGATGCGTATCGACCTTTAAGCCAGGAGTAATGACATGCCTCAGTCCCTGCTTTTCAAACTGACAGCCTTTGTGCTGGCTGCGCTGGCTTGTGGGGCGGTACCTGCCCAGACCAACTGGCCGCAAAGGCCAATCAAGGTCGTCGTGGCCTATCCGGCCGGTAGTATGGGCGACAACGTGATCCGCGTCCTCACCGAAGATTTACGCCGTCGTCTGGGGCAACCCATCGTGATTGACAATCGCGCGGGGGCCGGTGGAAATATTGGCGCAAGCACGGTCGCCCAGGCGAGCCCGGACGGCTACACGCTACTGCTCGCGGCGGCGAATAACTTCGCCAGCAATCAGTTTCTTTACAAGGACATGGGGTTCGATCCGCTAAAAGCCTTTCAGCCTGTCTCTGTCCTAGTAGACGTACCTTCGGTGGTGTTCATCAACGCCTCTTTGCCAGTAAAAAACTTTGTGGAATTTGCCAGCTATGCGAAGGCCAATGTCGGCAAACTTAACTACGGTTCACCGGGGCCAGGAACGCCACCGCACCTGGCGGCCGAGTTGATCAATCAAAACGCAAAATTAGGGCTCACCCACGTGCCATACAAGGGCTCGCCCTTTGCCGTCACTGCCTTGCTGTCCAATGAGGTACAGATGATGTTGGCTGGATCGGGTGTTGGTTCTCCGCACGTCAGGACTGGGAAACTGCGCGCCATCGCGGTCGGAGGACCCGCGCGGATTGCAGAATTTCCCGAGGTGCCAACATTGAATGAGCTGGGATTAAGTAATGTCAAGGCCAGCACCTGGTGGGGCATTGCGGCACCCAAGGGAACCCCGCCTGACGTGATCGAAAAACTCAACCGGTCCTTTAACGAAGCACTGGCCAACCCGGTACTTCAACGACAGCTGCATGACCTGGGGGCATTGCCCTTGCGAGGAACTGCCGCGGACATGGAAAAATTGGTGTCGGAGGACAGCCGGTACTGGCAACGGGCGATTAGCCAGATGGGTATCAAGGTGGATTGAGTCTGGAATATTCATGACCATCCTTGAATCCGAATCGTGTACCGTCGACATTGACGGTGTGTGACTCCATGTGCAGCTCAGCGGCCCGCCTGATGCGGCGGTCAGAGCAGGTTTAGCGCCATCACCTCGTAGCCGCTAGCTCCAGGTAGCTCGCAAGACGCTGAGGCTCAATTGCTACCCGTAAGGCATGGCACGAGACGACTAGGAAAGTGCGCGGGGTTGGGCTCGTGCTCGCTGTAACGGGGGATTGTGGTCGAGTGTGTTGATGCATTAACCGGGTACGCATACCTACTCCCGGGAATGGGGTGTTTTGGTAAGTAGGGAAACGAGCGGGATGTGGGTGCGCCTAGGGCGCCGTGGCAACGTCGCGCGCGGCCGCGGTAGAGTACATCTCGCTGGTGCCAATTTTGCCATTTGAGGGCGTTTTGTAGTTACCATCAAAACGGCTGCATACCAGTGTATTTCACTGCACGACCTTGGACAATGAAAAACCCGCAATGCCAATAGGCATGCGGGTTTTTGGCTTTTTTTGGATGTTGGGGTGGTACACCACATTGATTCAGCAAGGCCTAGTCATGGCTCACTGTCGAAGCTTTCCACCGACGCCTACGATGGATAGATCGACGTAGCTTGACCCGGTGTGGATGCCGGGTTGGTAGGAGATGATGTAGTCACCGAGATCAAGCCGTTCTAGGCTGTCTAGCGCGCGAACAAAGCTTGCGCGCGTCGGGTTTGCGCCTGCGCGACGCATGGCTTCCACCAACACCCGCGCGGCGATGTAGCCCTCGAACATGGCATGACTCATCGGTCGCTGTGCCATCCGCTGCTCGAGCGGAATGAATCCACCTTCAAGCTTGGCTTTGCTTCCGCCCGCTTCAGCTTGATATGCCTGCTGAAAATCGCGTGTTAGTCGAATGGTTGGTTTGCTCGGGCTTGGCGTCACCTGCGCAATCGAGATGCCTGCAAGCTCAGTTTCACCGATGCGCTGCCCAAGCTGCTCAATATCGAGGTCTGCAGTTGCAAATAACTGCGCGGTCCCGCCAGCAGCACGGTAGCGTTCCACGAACGGGCCGCCAGAGGACTCTACCTGCAAGAGTATGGCTTGCGGCTGCGCAACTAGCAACATTCGAACATTTTTCGTCACTTGATCTGGTGAGGGGGTCTGCATTGCAGCGGCGACCACGTTCAAGCCACGCTTTGCGACGCTGTCGCGTACGAATTGCAGCACACTTGCTGCCTGAGGTCCGCTTTCGTATAAAAGTCCTAATCGCTGAATTCCCAGGGTTGCGAGGTGTTGGACAATTTTGTCGAGCTGCTCTGGCAAGCCTGCGCGTACGCTGTAGACAAAGGTGCGGTTCTTGGGGACTTGCGCGCCGCGGAAACCTACAAGCGGAATTTTTTCCTGCTCCAGCAGGCCACTAGCTAGCAGGGTCGACATATTGGCTGCGCCGAAATATCCAGTTAATGCAATCGGACGCTGCTCAGCCACCAATTGTTGCGTCACCAACAATGCCTGCTCCCGGTTTCCTGCATCGTCACGTGATACTAGAGTTAGTGTGTTGCCGGCGATGCCTCCTGCCGCATTCACTTGGTTGAAATACAACTGAACCCCGACGGCGTACGCGCGTCCCTGATTGGCCTCTGTTCCAGCGAGAGGGCCTACTTGACCGAATATGATTTCCGCAGCTGATGTTGGCGAGCTGATCATTAGTGCGAGTATTAGCGACGTCAGTGATCGCTTTGCTATGGATGGCAATGATTTCAGCATAGTGGTTCCTGCGATGTCTTCGCGACATGTTTTTTCATCTTGAAAGTGGCCAGTCGACTATTTGGCAAGCCAACCCGCAGTCTTAGCCGGGCAGGGCGGACACGTCCGCCCTGTCGGTATTTACTTGCCTACCCAGTTAGTGAATCGCTGGAGCAGTTCTGTCTCATGGTCGAGCCAGAAGCCGGTGTCTAGCAACACCGCGCTCTTGAGATGTTCAGGGGTAGTCGGCAGCAGGGCCTGGGTCGCCGTGGAGATCATTGGAATGGCGCGCTTGTTCAGCGTTCCATAGGGAATTGCCTGGGCAAATGCTGCTTGGTTGTCCGCGGCTAGCGAAAAGTTGAGCAAGTCCAGCGCCTGAGCCTTGTTGGGCGTGCCCTTGATCACCGTCCAATAGTCCATGCTGTACAACTGATTGGTCCACACGATAGGGAAAATCTTGCCTTGTTTTGCTGCGACGGCGATGCGACCGCTGTAAGCCGCTGTTACTGAGACCGCGCCTGAGTTCAGCCATTCCAGCGGTTGTGCACCGGTCTCCCACCACACGATGGAATCCTTTAGTTTGTCGAGTTTGGCGAATGCACGGTCCTGCCCTTTTTTGCTGGCGAGTACCTTATAAATATCCGACACGGGGACACCATCGGCCAGCAGTGCGATTTCCAACGTCATCCGCGGCTGCTTGCGTAGACCACGTTTGCCTGGCCACTTTTTTGTGTCCCAAAACTCCGCCCAGTTTTTGGGACCATTGGTGCCGAACTTCGTGGTGTCATAGGTCAACACTTCTGACCAAATGAATGCGCCTACGCCGCATTTTGCAAACGCCGATGCGTCGACGTCCTTCGCATTCGTGAACAGTGCTTTGTCGATGCGTTCGAGCAGGCCTTGCTCGCAAGCGGCGGTCATCTCGTTTTCATCCATCTGTACAAGGTCCCAGGTGACGTTCCCGCTTTCCACCATGGCTTTTTGCTTGGCAATGCCGCCTTCATAGGAGTCTTCGACGATTTTGCTGCCTTTGGCTTTCGCGTATGGCGTGAAGTAGGCGGTTCTGAACGCTTCTTGGAGCGCGCCGCCGAAGCCTACGACCGTGAGGTCTCGGGCGACGACATTTCCGGAGGCGAAGGCGGCCAGGGTGGCCAATACGGCTAAGACGCCGTAGCGAGGAGAGGAGGTGAGTGGCATGTGAAATCCCTTGGGTAATGTCAAACATGTAAACTAGCCTATCTAGAATACATGATATATCCTATACTCTAATTTAAGCGTGATCAAAGCTTTTTTAAGCTCCCAGATGAGGGAATTCCCAAGTTCATAATATCTTGATATATGATATATCTTGTGTCAATTGAGGAAATCAAATGAAATCTTTAGACGGTGTTTATCCTTCGGACTTACCGCTTACGCGCGTTGGCTCGGCCGATGCCCAACATCACCTGCACTCGCAATCCAACCTGCAATCTCACCGGACGCAGGGCCCCCTAGTGATGGTCCGTGGGGACGGCCCATATGTGATCGACGAACATGGCAATCGCTACCTGGAAGGTATGGCCGGCTTGTGGTGTGCTTCGCTGGGGTTTTCGAATGAAAGGCTTGTGGAAGCTGCAAGTCGGCAGATGAAAAAACTGCCCTACTATCACACCTTCAATCACCGCTCTAGCGACATTGCGTCATTGCTGGCGGCGAAGATCTCGTCCCTCAGTCCCATGTCGGACGCACGGGTGTTTTTCGCGACGTCAGGGTCTGAGGCTAACGACAGCATGGTCAAGATGGCTTGGAATTACCACATAGCCCGAGGAGAGCCGGCGCGCCGGAAGATTCTCGCTAGGGACCGTGGATTTCATGGCTCGACGGTGATGGGCGCCAGCCTCTCCGGTCTGACCAACATGCATCAGGCCTTCGGCTTGCCCATTGACGGCATCGTGCGTGTCGACTGCCCATACTTCTACCGGAACGCACGTGATGGCGAGTCTGAGGCGGCCTATGTTCATCGCCTAGTTCAAAACCTAGAAGTGACAATTGCCGAACACGGTGCGCACGCTATTGCAGCCTTCATCGCGGAACCCATTATTGGTGCGGGCGGCGTGATAGTTCCGCCGGCTGGCTATTTTGAGCAGGTGCAACAGGTTTTGCGCCGACACGGCATCTTGATGCTGGCCGACGAGATCATCTGTGGTTTCGGTCGGACCGGAAACTGGTTTGGCTCACAGACTTTCGATATCGAGCCGGACATGATGGCTTGCGCCAAGGGGCTGTCTTCGGGTTACGCGCCCATCTCCTGTGTGGTCGTCAGTGCCCCTGTGTTCGAGGTGATGGAATGCCATAGCGGCAAGACCGGTGGCTTCGGGCACGGCTTCACATATTCTGGCCATCCGCTCAGTGCCGCAATCGCCCTTGAGGCGTTGGCCATCTATGAAGAGATGGACCTGCCCGTTCGCGCGAAGGAGTTGGGAGATGTGCTGCATCGCGAATTGCGCGCACTTACGAGCCATGGCCTAGTGGGCGAAGTCCGGGGCACAGGGTTTATCGCCGGCATCGAACTGGTGGCGGATAAGCGCACCGCGGAGCCATTCGACAGCCGTCTCGCGATCGGCGCACAGGTCGAGCGCGCCACGCGCTCGCACGGTCTAATAGTTCGCAGTATGGGCGACGTGATCGCTCTGAGTCCTCCCTACATCATGGACGAGTCGCAGATCGTCGGCATGGTCGCTACGCTGAAGCTGGCCCTCGACGATGTAGCCGATCGCCAGGCTAACTCGCTGGAGGTGCTGTCATGAGTCATGACAACCTGATTGAAATGATTGGCGTGCAAAAGAGCTATGACGGCACGCAACTGGTCATTCCCGATCTCAATCTGTCGATACGGCGAGGAGAGTTCCTGACCCTGCTGGGCGCCTCGGGTTCGGGCAAGACCACGACGTTGATGATGCTGGCTGGTTTCGAGAACCCGACCCGCGGCCAGATCTTGATGGACGGCCGCCCGATCCAGGATGTTCCGGCCCACCAGCGTGGCATCGGCATGGTGTTCCAGAATTACGCGCTGTTCCCGCACATGACGGTGGCGGAAAATCTCGGCTACCCACTGAAGATGCGTGGACTGTCCAAAACCGTGCTGAAAGACAAAGTTGAGCGGGCTATGGAGCTGGTGCAGCTCAGCAGCATGGCCAACCGCAAGCCGGCACAACTGTCGGGCGGTCAGCAACAACGTGTTGCGTTGGCTCGAGCGCTGGTGTTTGATCCGGAGCTGGTGCTGATGGATGAACCCCTAGGAGCGCTGGACAAGAACCTGCGGGAACACATGCAGTTCGAAATCAAGCAGATCCACAGGAAACTCGGTGTGACCATCGTCTACGTCACGCACGATCAGAGTGAAGCGCTGACGATGTCCGATCGCGTGGCTGTCTTCCATGATGGCCGTATTGAGCAGCTGGCGCCGCCCGCTGTGATCTACGACGCACCTGCCACGTCCTACATCGCGACTTTTATCGGAGAAAACAACGGTCTTGACGGCGTGATAAAGGCCAGCAGCGGCGGTGCCACGTCGCTAGAGCTGGGCCAGGGCAGTGGCATCCGGATACCAATGCCGACGCATGGTCTGGCTCCAGGCCAGCATGCCAGGGCCCTGGTGCGCCCGGAAAGCGTCTCTCTGTCCAGGGGATTAACCGTCAGCGTTGAGGCCACCATTGCGGACATGGCCTATCTTGGTGACCATACCCGGCTGGTCGCCATGCTGAAAAACGGCAATACCATGGTCGCCAAGTTGACAAGCGGCGAGCTGCCCGTCGATACCAGTGTGGGCGCGCCTGTTACTTTGGGATGGGAGCCGCACGATATGTTGGTGTTCGCTCACAATGCCTCAAGGTTTTAATGTCAAAATTCGAAGGTAGCGCAACGAGGAACCTGTGAAACCCCCCAATAAGCCCATCGACAAGACGAATCTCGCCTCGCGGGTCTATTCCGAGATTCGTGAATCCCTGATTGCTGGCCGTTATATGCCGAGCGACCGGCTTCGTATCAACGAGACGGCCCAGATGTTCGGGACCAGCGACACCCCGGTGCGCGAGGCCTTGCTGAGGTTAGTCAGCGAGCATGCCTTGGAGATGGAAACGGCTAAGCAAATCGCGGTGCCTCCTCTGGGGCTGGCGCGCTATATTGAAATCCGTACCGTTCGATTGGCGCTCGAGTCAGCGGCCGTCGAGGTGGCCGCGAGCAACATCGGTGCGCGCGATATTGCCGAGCTGGTGCGCATCAACAAGAAATTCACTCAGGCCGAGTCCAGCCACAACGCGGAGCAGCAATTGCGCTACAACCGCGAGTTCCACTTTGGCGTCTACGTGCACTGCCGCTTGCCGACCTTGCTGGCGATGATCGAGAATATGTGGACGTCGATGGGCCCCATCCTTCGCGCCTTCTACGAGAAGTCCGGCGGGACCTATGACCAGGGCCACGGTCAGCACGACTTGCTGCTGGCTGCACTGGAAAAGCATGATCCCGCCGCCGCCGTCAAGGCCATACGCGCAGACCTAATGTCGGCAGCGCCCAGTATCGAGCGCTTCCTGAAGGAATATCAGGCCAGCCAGGAAGAACAAGCCGCTGCCTGAATCGGCGGCTGTATCAACGGCCGTCGTCCAGCCACGCGGATAGGAAGGCCACCAGCGTCGAGCCCACCACGCCAGGGTTGTAGCCGCCTTCCTGCACCAAGACTGACGGCAGATTTAACTGCCGGACCTGCCGGCCGATGGCCGAAAATCCAGCATCACTCAGCAGTAGGCCCTGTGCCGGATCGTATTCGTGAGCATCGAGCCCGAGCGACACCACCAGTGCGTCAGGTGCGTAGGCAACGATGCAGTCCAGAGCGACTTCTAGCTGGTTCAGGTAATGTAAGTCCGTGGTTCCCGCAGCCAGCGGTACGTTCAGGGTATAGCCTTCTCCGGCGCCTTCGCCCGTCTCGTTAGCGTAGCCACTGAAAAAGGGGTGGTAGTCTTCTGGGTGGCGGTGCAGCGATGCAAAAAAGATGTCTGGCCTTCGCCAAAAGATGTCCTGGGTGCCATTGCCGTGGTGAACGTCGAGGTCGATCACCGCAATGCGAGCAAAGCGCGTGCGCAGATGTTCTGCAGCGATAGCCGCATTGTTCAGGTAAGTGCCGCCACCAGCCATGTCGGCATAGGCGTGGTGCCCTGGCGGGCGACACATCGCATAGCTGCAGGTCGCGCCGTTTATTACGGCATCGGCGGCCGCAACCGCGAGGTTGGATGCCGCCAGCGCTGCTTCCCAGGTATTCAGCCCTATGGGCGCGAGTTGGTCGTGAAAGTGATAGGCAGCGCGGCCGACGATAGATGAAGGATAGCTACTCTGATGAGGCCGGCGCATAGCGAAGACGTTGGCATGCACCTCTGGCGATGTGCCCGGGGTCCGGGACCATTGCTGATGTGCATGCGTCAAGAAGTCAAGGTAGCGACTCTCGTGCACGCGCCGGACCGGCTCCAGGCCGAACGTGGCTGGCTCGCGCACCGCCACACCCAATGTCGCCACTGCATCCAGCATTCGGTCGATGCGGACGGGGTCGTCGCGCGATGGACGCCAGCCGCCCAGTGCGCCTAGCAGGCCGGGTCGGTGCAGCGCGTGCAACGGAGTGTGGAACACCTCGATGGGCTGCACCGGTTGGACCATGTCCTTCAGTTGGACACCCACTTGGCAAAGCGCTGTTGCAATTCGTCCAAGTGGTCGGCCCAGAAAGCGGTGTTCTGCAGCAGCGGCGCATCGGTGTTCTGTGGCGCGTTGGGCAAGCGGTCGAGCACTGACTTGGAAAGTGCGCTCTGCGCCTTGGGATTGACCGGGCCGTAGGAGATGGTCTCGGCGAAGAGCTTTTGCTGCGGCGCCGAGGTCATGAAGTTGATTAACGCGACGGCTTTGGCTTTGTTCGGCGTGCCTTTGACTACTACCCAATAGGTCGGGCCATAGATCTGGTTCTTCCACACCATCGCCAGCGACTTACCTTCCTTGTTCGCAGCATCGACCCTGCCGTTATAGGCGGACGACATCGCCACGGCGCCGGACGTAAGCCATTCGACCGGCTGCGCACCAGACTCCCACCACTGGACGTCCTTCTTCAACTGATCCAGCTTGGCGAATGCGCGATCTTGGCCGGCTTTAGTCGCCAGCACCTTGTAAACGTCAGATGCCGGTACGCCGTCGGCCATCAGCGCGATCTCCAGGGTTTGCTTGGCCTGTTTGCGCAGCGCCCGCTTGCCAGGCCATTTCTTTGTATCCCAGAAGTCCGCCCACGACTTTGGCCCGTTTGCGACGCGCTTGGTGTCGTAGCTCATGACCTTAGCCCACAGCATTGTGGGCACGCCACAGGGGCTAAGCGACTCTTTGGGTAGATCGAGCGTGGAGGGCGCAACCGCACGCCAGTCAACTTTCTCGAGAAGGCCGGATTCGCAGCCCACCACAACGTCTTCTTCGTCCATCTGTACCAAATCCCAGATCACGTTGTTGGCTTCGACCATGGCCTTAACTTTTGTCAGACCCACGACGTTTGTGTCCTCTACCAGTTTCTCGGATTTGGCGGCCGCATAGGGCTGCCAGTAGGCTTTTCGAAAAGCCTCCTGGAGCGATCCACCGACGCTGACGACGGTTAGGTCGCGTGCGCTAGCGGCAGTAGAGAGTAGGGTCAGTGCGGCGATGGCGAGAAGGCGAATGCGAAACGAGGAAGGCATGGAAAACTCCTTGAGATTAGCTAAGATCAGGGTGGAGAAGCAGACGCGAGTAGAACGGTTAGTCGAATTGGGTCGGCAGCGTTCAAGGTTTGAGCTTGCTGGTCAGTCCATCCAGGAAGTGAACGAGGTTGGTGCCTATGTGGTCGCAGTCGTAACCGCCTTCCTGCACCATGACGCAAGGGAACCCGAGATGACCCAGTCGCTCGCCGATGCGGCGGAACCCTTCGGTCGTGACGCGCAGGCCCTTGAACGGGTCGTTCTCGTGCGCATCCAGGCCGAGCGAGATCACCAGCGCGTCCGGCTGGAAGGAGTGCAGCCGGCGGCAGGCGTGTTCCAGCGCCACCAGGTAGGCGTCGTCGCCGGTGTTGGCTGGCAGCGGTAGATTGAGGTTGTAGCCCAGACCGGCGCCTGAGCCGCGCTCCTGCGCATAGCCGCAGAAGTAGGGGTGGTAGTTAAGTGGGTCGCGGTGAATTGAGACGAAATAGACATCGTCGCGCTCATAGAAGATGCCCTGCGTGCCATTGCCGTGATGGACGTCGATGTCGATCACCGCCACGCGTCGTCCGTGACGCCTGAGGGTCTGCGCCGCGATGGCTGCGTTGTTGAGGTAACAGACACCGCCGCCCCGTTCGCGGTAGGCGTGGTGCCCTGGCGGGCGGCAGATTGCATAGGCCGCCGGCGCGCCGGCGATCACACGCACGGCGGCATCAACGGCCAAGTTGGCCGATGCCAGGGCCGCCGCATAGGTGCCGGGGCCGATGGGCGAGGCCAGGTCCTGCATGTGGTACCCGGCCTGGCCGACCACGCGCTCTGGGTAACCGTGGTGAAGGCCGTGTACGGCGAAGACGTTGGGGACGATTTCGGCCGACGCTCCGGGGATATCGGACCAACGTTTGTGACCGTCTTCTAGGAAGCAGATGTAGTCCGGCGTATGCACGTCGGCCACCGGTGCCAGGCCATGCTCGGCCGCGGTGACTAGCTCGCAGCCGGCCGCAACTGCAGCGTCGCGCAGGAACTCTGCGCGGTCGATGCGCTCCTGCGCCGGCGTGAAATTACCGGCGACAAAAAAGAAACTTGGTTCATGCTGGCGGTGCAGCGGCGTGTATAGAACGGGAAGCATTTGTTGTCTTTCGAGAGGGAGAGGGGGTGTTACCTGTTTGGCTCAGGGGGTACCACGGGCGGCGTGCGGTAGCCCGCCGTCTCGCCGCCATCAACCGTCATGACGGCGCCGTTTACAAAGCTGGCTGCGTCCGACAGCAGCCAGCAGATGAGCGCCGCCACCTCGCCGGGTTCACCGAGTCGACCTGCGGGGATGCGCCGTGTCAGGGCCGACAGCCGCGGGCCGTCCTCGATCACGCGAGCCATCATTCGCGTCGCGATCTGGCCAGGACAGACCACGTTGAAGCGGACGTGGTCGCCGAACTCCAATGCCAGCGCCTGCGTCATCGCGATAACCGCACCTTTGGATGCGCAGTACGCGGCAAGCCCCTCCTCGCCGACCTTGCCAGCGATAGATGCGACGTTGACGACGGCACCGCGCGAGGCGATTAGTGCTGGCAGGGCCGTGCGGGTGAACTGAAACACAGACCGGGTATTCACCGCCATTACTCGGTCCCACTCTTCTACGCTAGTTTCGAGGAAGGCCGTGCGCGACGATGTGCCGGCGTTGTTCACGAGACCGGTGATACGCCCGTGGCCGAGGGCGAGCGCGCGGTCGCAGGCCGCCTGGACCGCGTCCGGATCAGCCCCGTCCGCCATAGCGAAGGTCGCGCCAGGGGTTGTGTCTTGAAGCGCTTTTCCAGCGGCAGCATCCCGTCCGGTGAAGAGAACGGGCGATCCGCCCGCTGCCAGTTGCTTGACCACTGCCGCGCCGATGCCGTGGGTACCACCAGTGACGATGATCATATGTTTTCCTTTTCCATTTCGTACGGCACCGGCGTATTGCGTGGGTCGCTGCCGGTGCGGTGCCAGTAGCTGCGCTGCAGCTGCTCCGTCATAGGCCCGATCCGACCGTCACCGACGTGTCTACCGTCCAACTGCGTGACAGGCATGATGCCGCCGGCCGTACTGGTAATGAAGATCTCATCAGCGTCTTTCAACTGCGCGCGTGGCATAGCCGTCAACTGGCATGGAATGCCGAACTGTCGCGCCATGTCGATCACCGTGCGACGAGTCATTCCTTCGAACACGTTGCGCTCGGGCGTGGTAAGCGCGCCGCCTTTCACCGAAAACACGTTAAAGCCTGCGCCTTCCGTGACGTTGCCTGCGCTGTCGGACAGCACGGCTACAAGCGCACCCTGGTCGTAGGCATCGAAAATGCCCATCGTCAAATCCAGCCAATGGAAATTCTTGATGCGTGTGTCCAGTGCTTCGGGTGCGATGCGTTGCACGTCGCTGATGACCATCGAGACGCCGCGCTGCTGCTGTTGTTGTGTTGCGATCCAGACGAAGGGTTGCGAGAACGCGTAGAAGCGGTTGGTGCATTCGCGGGGGTCGCGCGAGCCGCGCGGCGGAACACCTCGGGTGCAGGTCATCTGCACATAGGCATCGCGCAGGCCACTCTTGGAAACGCATTGCTCCAGAATGTGCCGTATTGCCGCATGGTTCAAGGGCAAGGACATCCGCAGCTGCTCCATCGACCAGAAAAAACGCTCGATGTGATCGTCCAGCCGGAAGAAATTGCCTTTCCACACATGAGCTACGTCATAGGTGGCATCGGAGCGCAGGAAGCCACGGTCCGTAATCGGGATGCGTGCGTCGCGCAGGGGGATGTAATGGTCGTCGATGTATGCGACGCCTTCGGAGTAGTCTGAAATCATGCAGAGGCCTTGTCGGTTGGAACGGTATGCGGTGCGCGTTGGCTGAGCCATGCGGACAGTGTCAGAGCGATCGTCGCGACGACCATGAGAAAGGTCGACATGGCGATGATGGATGGGTCAATGGTGTCGCGTATTCCATCGAACATTTGGCGCGGGAGGGTACGCTGGCCAGGACCGCCAATAAAGATTGCCACCACCACTTCATCGAACGAGGTAATGAAGGCGAACAGGGCGCCCGACACAATGCCTGACAGAATGAGTGGCACAACAACGGTGAAAAAGGCGCGCAGGGGAGATGCCCCCAAGCTGTAGGCCGCGCGCAGAAGCGTCATGTCGAACTGCTGCAGCGTGGCGGTGACAGTGATGACGACAAAGGGCGTGGCCAAGATGGCGTGAGCCAGCACCAGGCCGGTCAGACTCGCGGTGAGGCCAAGTCTCGAGAACAGAAAGTACATACCCAGACCGGTGATGACCGAAGGCACGATCATCGGTGCCATCAGAAAGCCAAGCAGTGTGCGTTTCGCCGGCAGATTGCGCCGTGCAAAGGCAAACGCGGCCAACGTGCCTAGCGTTGTGGCTATTAAGGTAGATAACACACCTACTATTAGGCTGTTGCGCAGTGAGTCTGTCCACGGGCCGGATGAGAACACCCGCTCATACCACTGCATCGACAGACCGGGCAGTGGGTACGAGAGGAAGGAGCCCGCACTGAAGGAGATCGGAATCATGGCAAGCAGCGGCAGTAGCAAAAACGCCACCATAACTGCGCCGAAAATAAAGTGTGCTGTAGTGGCCAGCCGTGCGATTGTTTGGTGCGTCATGCTCTGTCCTTACTTAATACCAGCGAGTTGTTTCACGCCGAGAGTGGAAGCAGCAATCAGGTAGACCGCCATGATGCAGCTCAGCAGTACTAGGCCCAGAGCCGATGCCATGCCCCAGTTGACCGTATTGTTGGCATAAAAGGCGACGAAATAGCCCAGCATCTGTTCGCGCGCACTGCCCACTAGCGAGGGTGTGATGTAGTAGCCCGCTGCCACGATGAAAGTCAGCAACCCGCCGGCGGCGACGCCCGGAAGACTGAGGGGCAGGTATACGCTGAAAAAACCACGAACCGGGTGAGCCCCCAGCGAGGCCGAGGCGCGCATAAGGTGCGGCGGAATTCCCTTGAGGCTGTTGTAGATCGGCAGGACCGTGAAGGGCAAAAGAATGTGGACCATCACGATGTAGAGGCCCGTACTGTTGAAGATCAGCGTCAACGGCTGATCGACAATGCCGACCGCGCTGAGCAGGCTGTTGATTAGGCCATTTTCTTGCAGCACAACGATCCAAGCAGTGGTGCGTGCCAACAAGGACGTCCAGAACGGCAGCATGATCGCCAGCGTGATGACATAGGCGACCGACCGCGAGGCTTTGGTCAGCAGCGACGCCAACGGATAGCCCAATAGCAGGCAGGTCAGCGTCACGCCGGCGGCAATGCCCAGCGTACGACGAAGGATGTCCAGGTAGATCCGTTGATCCGGCTCTGCTCGGACGATGTCGCCGCTGTCGGCTTGTTTCAAGTCGAGCGCGGCCAGCAGGTAATGACCAGTCAACGGGGTCGATGCTCGCTTCAGCGCGGCCCAGTAGCTCACGTCACCCCAACGTTCGTCCGCGTCTATCAGCCAATCTTTGGCGTCCTCTGGAGGAGGTGGCGATTCACCGAGCGTTCGGGCCGTTTTCATCACCAGAGTGCGGTAGCCGCCGATTTCATAGTTAAGTCGTCGTGCCAACTCGCCGACCACCCTTGTTCCTTGGCCTTCCGCCAGATCGACGGTCAGTGCCGCGAAGGCATCGGGGCCGGGTAGTTGCTGCCGGTCTCCCCGCCAGGTCGCTAATGCTGCCACCGTGCGCGGCAGCGCCTGGCCTACTTCAGGGTTATCCACGGCGCGGTAAATCATCATGGCCAAGGGAAGGATGAAGAATACCGTTCCGTACAACAACACGGGAGCCATCAGTAACAGCGAGATCACCCTTTGCCGGCGGTCAGCGCGATGGGTGGCCTCCTTGAGTGAATGCGCCGGTCGCTGAGGCTCGTTGGTGGGCACGGCTGTCGCCAGCGGCGACGTTTGCAGGGAGGGGATCGCGGACATCAACGCGTACCTGCGAAACAGCGGGACGGCCAGACTCCTGCGCTGCGTGCGCCGTGAAACATGCGCTTCAACATTGTTCGACTGAACGGGATCAGCAGAAGGGCAGGTTGGGTGCCTGCTTGGTGGTGCGCGTCGTGGGTGATCGACATAAGAACTCCATAAATGTTTGGAACCACAAGACAAGCTCTGTTTAAGTGGTGTAGGATATATCCTATATTACATTTTGGCTGACTACAAGTTTTTTTACGCATGAAGGATAGAAATGTTGAAACCCATCGCTCGCTACATCAGGCCAACACGTCGCCGGATCTCGCTGAGGGAGTTGCCATGCTCCAATTGAAAGACTCGACACTTCTTCGCGATCGGGCCTACGTTGCCGGTCAGTGGGTGGGATCTCGCAGCGGTCAGACCCTGGAGGTGGTCAATCCTGCCAGCGGTGCGGTGATTGGCAGCGTCCCGCTGTGCGGCGCAGAGGAAACGCGCCAGGCGATTGCCGCCGCGGAAGTCGCGCAGCGTGCGTGGGCTGCGGTGCCGTCGAAAGACCGCGCGTTGATCCTGCGAGAGCTGTCCGGCCTGATGCTCGCTAACGCAGAGGATCTCGCGCTCATCATGACCCGCGAGCAAGGAAAGCCTTTGGCTGAGAGCCGAGGCGAGATCGCTTACTCAGCCTCGTTCATCGAATGGTTTGCGGACGAGGCGCGGCGGGTGTACGGGGACACGATTCCATCGACCCAAGGCGACCGCCGCATCCTCGCAATCCGGCAGCCGATTGGTGTGACGGCGGCTATCACCCCTTGGAATTTTCCTATGGCCATGCTCGCGCGCAAAGCGGGCCCGGCGCTGGCGGCCGGCTGCGCGATGGTGGTCAAGCCTGCATCGCAAACGCCGTATTCGGCGCTGGCCTTCGCCGTGCTGGCCGAACGGGCAGGCGTGCCGCCTGGTTTGTTATCCGTAGTGACGGGTTCTGCCAGCCAGATTGGCAGTGAGATGACTTCCAGCCCGATCGTGCGCAAGCTGACTTTCACCGGATCGACAGACATCGGCCGGCTGCTGATGCGCCAGTCTGCCGACACCATTAAGAAGCTGTCTCTGGAACTCGGCGGCAATGCGCCCTTTATCGTGTTCGACGATGCCGACATCGACGCGGCCGTGGAGGGCGCTATGGTTTCCAAATACCGCAATACCGGGCAGACCTGCGTGTGCGCCAACCGCCTGTATGTGCAACGCGGCGTGCTGGAATCTTTCACAAAAAAACTGGTGGCACGGGTTCACGCGTTGCATGTGGGCGATGGGACGCACGACGGCGTGACGCAAGGTCCCCTCATAGACGACAAGGCTGTGGCGAAGATCGAGGAGCACATCGCCGACGCCGTAGCGAAGGGTGGCAAGGTGTTGACCGGCGGCAAACGTCACGCGCTAGGCGGCCTGTTCTTCGAGCCGACGGTGATCGGCCAAGCGTCGAGCGAGATGCTGGTCGCACGCGAGGAGACCTTCGGGCCGCTGGCCCCCATTTTTGCCTTTGACACGGAGGAGGAGGCGATCGCCAGCGCCAACGACACCGAGTTCGGCTTGGCCGCTTACTTCTATAGCCGTGACATCGGACGTGTGATGCGTGTGGCCGAACGGCTGGAAGCCGGCATGGTAGGCGTTAACACGGGGCTGATCTCGACTGCCGAAGCACCGTTCGGCGGCATCAAGCAGTCGGGACTGGGGCGCGAGGGCTCGAAATACGGCCTCGATGACTATCTGGAACTCAAGTACATCTGCCTGGCTGGCTTGTAGTGCACTGTCCCACAAAAGGCGCTGGCTTCTTCGAAATTAGAATATATGATATATTATTGAAAGAGAAAAATGACATCGAACCACAACCAATCATCGACAGGCTTTACGCCCACTTCCGCCCAGGTGGCTTTGCTGCGTGAGAAGGCGCGTTTCGTGCGGCTGGAGACCATCCGACTTATCGAGATCGCCAAAGTTGGGCATTACAGCTCGGTGTTTTCAGCCGCCGAGATCTTTGCTGCGCTGTATTACGACGTGATGCGCATCCGTGCGAATGAACCGCAATGGCCTGATCGCGACCGGTTCCTCATGGGCAAGGGTCACGCCGCGGTGGGCCTGTATCCCGTGCTGGCGGAGTACGGCTATATCGACAGGGAAACGCTGGACGGCTACACGCGCCTGGGCAATCCCTTGGGTGACCACCCCGATATGCGCAAAGTCGCCGGCATCGACTTCAGCTCTGGTTCAATCGGCCATGCGCTTTCCGCCGGTGCGGGCATGACTTACGGCGGACGCATCGCTGGACGCGACTTTCATACCTTCGTGATGCTCGGCGACGGCGAGATGCAGGAAGGGCAGGTATGGGAGGCCGCGATGTTCGCAGCTCATTACAACTTGAATCGCCTTGTGGCCATCGTGGACCGTAACGGCTTCCAGCTCGATGGGCGCGTCGATGACGTCATGGGCGTGGAAAGCCTGGTCGACAAATGGCGCGCGTTCGGCTGGGAAACTCACGAAGTCGATGGTCACGACCTGAGCGCCCTGACGGCGCTGCTGCGCCGGATCAAGGCCGACACCGACCGATCAAGGCCCGTCTGTGTCATTGCTAAGACGCTGAAGGGCAAAGGCGTCTCCTACATGGAAACCGAACCGGGCTGGCATCTGGGCTACCTCGCGCCCGAAGACGCCGCGTTGGCAGTGCAAGAAATTATGACGAACGAGATCTGACACATGACTTACCTTGTTTCCCCCGATAGCTGGCAATACCGCTCCCTCAATGCGATCACGCCAGGACTGAGCGCGCTATCCGACGCTCTCATCGAACTGGTCGAGGCCGGCCACCCGGTGGTGGCCGGATCTGCCGATCTGCAGTATTCGAACGGCCTGAGCAAGTTTGCTGAAACCTATCCCGAGCGCTACATCCAGTTTGGGATCTCCGAGCAGAACATGGTGTCGGCTGCGGCCGGTTTGGCGACGACCGGGCAGATGCCCTTCGTCGCTACTTTTGCGTCCTTCCTCGCGCTGCTCTGCTGTGAACAAATCCGCATGGACGTGGCCTACAGCGCGTTGCCGGTTCGGTTGATAGGGCATCACACGGGCATCTCGCTCGGCTTTTACGGCACTTCGCACCACGCGACCGAGGACATCGGCACCATGCGGTCAATTGCCAACCTGACCATCATCTCTCCAGCTGACGGCCCACAGCTCAAAGCCGCAATCAAAGCTTCGGTGGATTGGCCTGAACCGATCTATTTCCGTATCGGCCGCGGCCGGGATCCGGATATCTATTCGGATGACACACCATTCCAGATTGGCAAAGCGATTGAACACGGGGAAGGCCACGAACTGACGATCATCGCCTGCGGAATGCCGGTGAAGTCTGCTCTCGACGCGGCTGCGGCGCTCAACGCCGAAGGCCGGTCGGTTGGTGTGATCGATATGGCCACCATCAAGCCGTTGGACCGAGACGCGGTGCTTAGAGCTGCCGCACATTCTGCCGCATTGATGACGGTGGAAGAGCACAACATCATGGGCGGTCTAGGAGCGGCAGTCGCCGAGGTTCTAGCCGATGAAGGCTGCGGTGTGAAGCTATTTCGCCACGGCATTAACGACGAATACAGCCTGATTGCTCCACCGACTCATCTGTACCGTGAATATCAACTTGATGCGGTGGGTGTCGAAGCCGTCGCACGCCAAGCATTAGCCAGGCAAATCTGATGCGCGGTTGTTGAAGATATGCCCCGGCAATGATTCGTTGCGCAAGCTGGGCTCTTTGAACTCCTATCTCTGCAGCGCAGATGTTGTACTCCAGTGCACTGCTGTCGCCGCCTGACTAAGGAAAATACATGAAAGTCATTGTTCTGGGCGGTGGAGTCATTGGCACCAGCACAGCTTATTACCTGGCTCGTGCGGGCGCGCAGGTCACCGTGCTGGATCGTCAGCCGGGCCCGGCGCTTGAAACTAGTTTTGCGAATGCGGGTCAAGTGTCACCGGGCTATTCGACGCCGTGGGCGGCGCCGGGAATTCCGCTAAAGGCGATGAAGTGGATGTTCCAGAAGCACGCGCCGCTTGCGATCCGATTGGACGGCAGCTTGTTCCAACTGCGCTGGATGGCGCAGATGCTGCGCAACTGCGAGCCGGATCGGTATGCTGTCAACAAGGAGCGCATGATGCGCGTAGCCGAATACAGTCGCAGTTGTCTTCAGCAACTGCGCGCCGACACCGGCATCCAATACGAACAGCGAGTCGGCGGCACGCTGCAACTCTTCCGCACTCAGACTCAACTCGACGCAGTGCATCGAGACATCGCCGTGTTGCGAGACTGCGGCGTACCCTACGAGCTGCTGTCGCGCGACCAGCTCGCCGGTGTGGAGCCCAGCCTGGCCCAGGCGCGGGGCCGCCTGGCCGGTGGTCTGCGCCTTCCTAACGACGAGACCGGTGACTGCCACCGCTTCACCGCCGCGCTGGCACAGCTCGCGCAGGGTTTGGGAGTGGACTTTCGCTTCAACCAGTCAGTCGAGCGCCTGGTGATAGAGGGCGGACGGGTCGCAGGGGTGATCATTGGCGGTGCGACCGGTCAAATAGTTCACACGGCAGATCGTTATGTATTGGCCTTCGGCAGCTATTCGCGCAATGCGCTGGCTCCGCTGGACATCGATCTTCCGGTCTACCCGGTCAAGGGGTATTCGCTGACAGTTCCTCTGACTGACCCAGCATTCGCGCCGCAGTCTACAGTCCTGGACGAGACGTACAAGGTGGCCGTGACACGCTTTGACAATCGCATCCGCGTTGGCGGTATGGCCGAACTAGCCGGCTTTGACCTACGCCTTAATCCGCGCCGCCGCGCCACGTTGGAGTTAGTTGTCAAGGACCTTTTCCCCGGCGGCGACGTGGCGAACGCAACTTTCTGGTCAGGTCTCCGCCCAATGACGCCCGACAGCACGCCTATCGTTGGGTCCACAAGGTACGCCAATTTATTCTTGAACACTGGCCACGGTACGCTGGGATGGACTATGGCCTGCGGCTCGGGCAAACTTGTCTCGGATTTGGTTACTGGGCAGCGGCCTGACATCAGCACTGCTGGACTCGGTGTTGATCGCTATCTTCCTCGGAGGAAATTGCTTGAGCCAGTTTCGCCTTCAACTGCTGCGCTATGACGCGTCGTTTCTTCGGTATCCCGGGTGATAGCGTCACCAACTGTTCACGCCAGTAGCCAATTAGGTTGAAGTACCCTGCAGCGTTGGCCCCGCGACAACCGCCTACTTACGGTAATTGGGGGTTGTAGTAAGTTGGCAAACAGCTCTAGCTTAAGCCGCCTTCAGCTATCGAAAGAAGGAGAAAACCAAGGACTTATCCACACCGTGAGCCGCTCTGCTCGCAAAGAGGGTGGGTCAATACTCGATGGAAATTCCCGGTCAGGTTTGCGTGGAAATTTAACACTAGCCACGAACAATCAGGTGCCCGGGCACCATCTTGCGGATCTCCCGGCGAGCATGATCAATGAAGGGCTTGAGGATGAGTGTGGATGAATTGCGTTCCGAAATGACGAGAGAGTAATCATTGACGTGCTCAACCTCAAATGGAATGAACTTCAGCAAGCCCCCCGTGTAAAAACTTGCCGTCAGCGGATCAATGATGGAGACACCGGCGCCCGCTTCGACCAATTTAGTGATGACGGCAGAAATCGGGCTCTCGACGTTGATGCGGCGATTCACGCCGTACGACAGCATTAGTGAATCAATCCTAGTGCGCGCTTCCATTAAGGGCGGGTAGGAGATGAAACTCTCACCTTCGAAATCCTCCGGGCGTAAAACTTGGCGACTTGCAAGGCGGTGGTGGACCGGCACTACGCCGACAGACTTCGCTGACACCAAGATCTCGCTGTTGCCGTGCCGCGTTGTACGCATGGGCATGATGGCAAACCCCAAATCGCAGCGGTTACTCTGAACCATGTCGATTACGGTGGACGAACTGTGCATATGCAGGGACACTAGAGCATCGGGATGTTCGCGCGTAAAGCTGGCAATGGCGTGAGGCAGGAATGTAAGCGCCATGGATGGAGCTGCAGCGATTTCCAGATGCCCGAGCTTCAGCGCCTTGATATTGGATGCCGCGTTAGCAATTCGCTCGATTCCTACCAAAGACTGATGCACATCTGTAAACAGCAGCGCGGCCTCTGGAGTCGGTACCAGACGTCCCTTGGTGCGCGTAAAGAGAGGGATTGCGATGCGTTCCTCAAGATCGGCGATCAGGCGTGTCACTACAGGCTGTGTGACCTCGAGCATTTCCGCCGCCCCCGTGACAGACTTTCGCACCATGACGGCGCGAAACGCTTCGAGGTGGCGTAGTGTGATTCTTTGGTCCATCGTCGTATTACTTTCCGGCCACGTGGCCTATTCGTCACCGGCATGCGTCCTTTATCGTGTCAGCCGCGGACTCCAGATATTGCAGGAGATCTCTTGCGGGTGCACTCAGTCGGGTATCGCCCAACGCCATGGCCTGTACTTGGTACGGCAAGCTTGGACGTAGCGGTAAAGTGGCGCCGCCTCGTAAACGATGCAGATTCCCGGTAAATGGATCGACGACGGAGATTCCGAGCCCCCGCAGTACGAGTTCGCTGACTGAGAGTGACAGTCCTGCCTCTGCCATGATGTCGAGTTCTCCGCCGACCCCGTTCAACATGACCTCAAGCCGCTTTTGAAGTGGGCCCGTAAGCGCCACGAAGGGCCTACCAGTCAACTGCTGGAGCTCGACGTAGTCCCACTCGTCGGGCAGTCCACCAGCTGCAGCGATGCAGACGCAGTTGGCAGTGAACTCCGCGACGGTCTCCACCTCGCCGAGCGCTAGTCCGTGAGCGGCAAAACCGATGTCTGCCTGACGATTTCGGACACGGCCGGCCACTTCGATTGAGGAAGCGATGTCGAGGCTTACAACCACGTTCGGGTACTTCTGCCGAAGGAAATAGATCGCTTCAGGCATGATCGAATGACCGATAGCTGGTAACGCGCAGATCGACAGCCGTCCCATTCGTTGTTTTCGTAACTGCTCGGAAAAGCGGGCGATGTCTTCAAGCCCTAGGAAGGACTGTTGTACTTTCGTCATGAGCGCAAGGGCTTCTTCCGTCGGTTTCACTGTTCGACCGTGCTTGACGAAGAGCTGGTAACCCACGATTTTCTGAAGCTCTGCTATGACGCGACTCATCGACGGCTGCGACATGCCTAGAGCATCTGCTGCCGCACTAATCCCGCCGTTGATGATGGCCGCGCGGAACGCTTCGATCATCCGGTGGGTGGGTACTTCTGTTGGCATAACGACCTTGTTGATCAACTTAACCTATAGCCTGTGTGCATGATTCGCCAGACGCCGCGCGATGGTTTGTGTGTGCGTTTTTCCGGAAAATCCTCGATTCAATCCCATGGCAGTTTAGGAGATAGCATCCCCGTGTTACATATGTTCCTCAGTCGCTCGGACATGAATATAAGCTCCGCCAAGACGAACCATTCACCTTCCTCCCGTAATATGAATACGGTGCTCGTAGGCGGCAGAATTCATGAGCGCAGTATCGCCTTGAACTTGGCGAAGAGGGGCATCGACTGCGTGGCTCTTGAGAAAGACCACGTGGCTCGACACGCATCGGAGGTGAGCGGTGGAGGTGTGCGCACGCTCGGCGGCGATATACCTGCGGTTCCGCTGGCTCTCAGGCCGTTGAAGCCCGTCGCCCTTGGCGCGCTTGTAGCGATCGACACCGTGGATGCGGCCTCATGAGTACGAAGGCTATCGACACCCTTGTTGTCGGCGGTGGCTTGCACGGACTGTCGGCCGCGCTGCATCTGGCCCGTGCTGGCCGCCGCGTCGTGATTCTAGAACGGTCGTGGGTTGGCCGCCATGCCTCCGGCGCGACAGCGGCCGGGGTCCGCACACTCAACCGCCATCCGGCCGAGATTCCGATCTCGCTGGAGTCCATGGACATGTGGCACAACATCGAGTCGATCGTTGCCGGTGATTGTGGCTTTCATGCTCATGGTCAGATCAACGTTGCTGAATACCCGGATCATCTGCCTGCCCTGGAGACGCGTTTCGCGATGATGCGGGACGCCGGGTACCGGCATGAGGAACTGGTCGATCGGGCAGAGTTGCTGAGGCTCGTTCCTGCGATCTCGCCCCACTGCATGGCTGCGCTGATTGCCCGACGTGACGGCGCAGCCGATCCGCATCGGACCTTGCAGGCGTTCCGCCGCAGCGCGGAGGCCGCGGGCGTTACGATCCACGAAGGTCTCGGCGTCACGGCGATCGAGCGGGCAGGCTCCGACTGGCGAGTCCGTACCGACGCTCGGGATTTCGTGGTGCCGACCGTCGTCAATGCCGCCGGGGCCTGGGCGGGAAAGATCGCCGCCATGTTGGGCGACGAAATCCCACTCGGCCATAAGGCCTCGATGATGGTCGTGACGGAGCGCGTCGCGCCGCTCCTCAGGCCGGTCGTCAGCGTCGTTGGGCGGCCGCTCTCCCTGAAGCAGTCCGACCAGGGAACCCTGGTAATCGGGGGAGGGCTTCAGGGCAGCGCGGACATCGAAGCGCAGAAAAGCTTTGTCAACTTCACCGAACTCGCCAAAGGCGCGCGGGCGGCGACCGATCTCTTTCCCTCCATCGGGCCAGTGCGAATCGTGCGTGCCTGGACGGGTATGGAGGCGAAAACAGATGACTATCTGCCCGTCATCGGCGCCTCGCCGAACGCGAGCGGCGCCTATCACGCTTTCGGGTTCTCCGGCCACGGTTTCCAGCTCGTTCCGGTGGTTGGCGCCATCTTGGCCGACCTCATCGTCCGCGGTGGCACCAACAGATCGATAGAGGGATTCTCTGCGGATCGGCTCATGCAACAGCGAGCCGCCGCATGATGCACGCCCTTATGCCCGCAACCACGACCTGCTAACGCATTGGGATTCAATCAGCGGTATCGATTCACGCCGCACACGCCCAGATTGAGGTGGCTTTCAAGATTGAGGCCATCACTCGATGGCGGAACAGTGCTGGCTTGCAAACAATTTTGTTGACCGAGTCGGCCTGCTGCGGCCGGCCTTCGCTCGCTGCCACCATGAGTTCTCCGGCAGACAGCGGCAACCTATCGGCATTTTCCCTCGCTCTCGCTTGTGTCCATAACCACCGCGCCCATGCTGGCGCGTTTATTGACGCGGCCCTTGGTTACCGCTGCGATGGAATGGACCAGCAGTCCGCTGCGCTGGCGCCGGCGCGTCAGGCTCGGCCCCCGGAGGCCAGATCTGGAGATGTTCGAAGCCGTCGCCGGCACGCCGCGGGCCGGTTCTCGGTAAGGCCTATGGCGAAACGATCACGGTTGTCGGTTGGTTCCGCGCGAGCGGAGCCGGAGACGAGCTCGGAGTAGAAATGGTCCGCCCCGAGAACGCCGATGCACCTCCATGCCTGGGAGAAAGCAGTTGCGCTAAGTGAGTCCCAGCAGGCACGGTTATATACACATAGCAATCCTGGATGAATACAGGTTTTGTTGCACATTGTTCCCACATGGCAGCAGTTTTAGCATTAGCCGCAATGGATTCACAACAAGCACGATCGACGATCACGTGTGTCACCACAGACTGGGTGACCTCAAGCATTTCCGCTCGCCCGGTGACAGTCCTCCGCACCATCATGGCGTGAACGCTTCAAGATGGCGTAGCTTGATTACAAGCTCAATAGCATTAAGACATTGATGTATTTCAAAATGCTATTTTTATGAAGATTATGAAAATAAAAATATAACAAAATCAACGATCTATTTCGGATTGGCACATCTATTGCTGAATGACATTGCTGGTGGTTTTTACCATTCCAAAAAGCGCCACAGCTCAGTAACATGAATGACATTCAGACGCATAACCACACGAATTCCGTGTGATGTTCTTCCACCTTTTTCTAGGAGCAAAAGACGATGAAACTTCCTGTTCTCACCATTAAGACGACCGCGTTTGCCGCCCTCTTGGCGTTCAGTGGCATCTGTCCGCCTGCGTTCGCCCAAGCTAAGGACCGCCCTGTGCTTAGCATCAGTTCGGACGCAACAGATATCTCAACGCTCGACCCGCACCGCGCGACATCTTCGGACGACAAGGGCGTCGCGTCGCAAGTGTTCAACGGTCTGGTGCGCTTTCCGCCGGGCAGCGCCGACCCAAAAGAGCTTCAACCCGATCTCGCGGAAAAGTGGCAATCATCCCCCGACAAAAGGATTTGGACGTTCTATCTGCGCAAAGGCGTGCAGTTCCATGGTGGATATGGCGAGATGAAAGCCACTGACGTCGTGTATTCATTCATGCGTGCAGCTGACAAAGGTCGGTCCAGTTTTGCAGCGAACTTCGAAGTCATCGAAAAAGTTGAGGCGCGGGACGACTACACCGTGCGCTTCTTGCTGAAGTATCCGGATGCCGCGTTCCTCGGTCGCGTGTCGAATTATCACGCTGGCAACATCGTCAGCCAGGCGGCGGCCGAAAAACTCGGGGACAAATTTGGTCAGTCACCGATCGGCACCGGTCCATTCGCACTCAGCGAACACATTACGCAGCAATATGTGAAGTTGGTCGCTAACGACGCGTACTTCCGTGGCGCGCCAAAACTGGCCGCCATTACCTATCGCATGATTCCGTCGGACAGCGCGCGCGAGCTGGCGTTTACGTCCAAAGAAGTCGACATGATGACTGGTAAGCGGGAGCAACGCTGGGTGGACAGCGCGAGCAAACGCGGCATGAAGGTCGATGTTTTTGACCCTGCCGAGTTCCGTACGCTTCACATCAATCGCACCATTAAGCCCTTGGACAATCTGAAGGTGCGCCAGGCAATCGCTGCGGCGGTCAACGTGGACGAAATCCTGAGGTATGTCGGCAAAAGTGTGGGCGACAAAGGCTGCTCGATCATCCCCAACGGCTATCTAGGCGAAGATTGCAGCGCAGGGGGCTACACCTATGACGTTGCGCGCGCCAAGAAATTGTTGACCGAAGCCGGTTTTCCTAACGGAATTTCTATCAAGTCGGTGGTGTCGAACGTCTCTGCGCAGCAACCCATCATGCAAATTGTCCAGTCACAGCTGGCCAAAGCCGGCATCAAGCTGGAAATGGAGGTCGTGGACCATGCGACCTATCAAGCCAAAAGCCGGAAAGACCAAAGCGCATTGGTGTTTTATGGTGCGGCTCGTTTTCCTATCGCAGATGTCTGGCTCACGGAGTTCTACGACTCGGCCGCCTCCATTGGGGCGCCTAAGGCAATTTCCAACTTCTCGCATTGCTCCGTGGGTGATGACGCCATCCGGCAGGCGCGCATTGAGCCTGATGCGCAGAAGCAGCTGGCATTGTGGAAACAAGCGCAGCAAAAGATCCATGCGGATGTCTGCTCCGTGCCGCTCTTTGGCCTGAAGCAAGTGTGGGTGCATAGCGACCGCGTGAACTACGGCTATACGCTGAAAGGCGCCCTGAACCTACAGCCGCCCATCACCGAACTGACGACCGTTACGCGGAGCGCACCTTGAGTCTCAAAGTGGTCCATCCCTTGCCCTTTGGTCAATTACTTGGAGTCCAGAGCGGCAGCCCTATGAACCGCAATTCGAAAGATTGTGGTCGGAGTGGTGGCGTGCAATGCATGCGAAAGGCCGGGCTTTACCATGTCTCATGAGTATGACGTGATTGTGGCGGGAGCCGGGATGGTTGGCGCCGCCATAGGGTATGGGCTGGCTGGACAGAACCGCCGCGTGCTGATGCTGGATGGTGCAGACACGGATTTCCGCGCCGCGAAGGCCAACTTCGGCCTGGTCTGGGTGCAAGGCAAAGGGCATGCCCAGCCGGAGTACCAGCGCTTGACGCTCTTGGCTGTCAAGGCTTGGCCCGAATTTGCGGAGCGGCTAGAAGCAGACAGCGGCGTAGCGCTCGCCTACGAGTGCAAAGGCGGTTTGCATTTTTGCATGAGTGACGACGAACTGTCTGCCCGCGCCGCAAGCCTTGACGCATGGCACGCCCAAACACCGGAATTCGCGCCTTCAACTTGCATCTTGAACCGCAGCGAGCTGCAACGCTTCTTTCCGTCCATGCGTCTGGGCGAGGAGGTGGCCGGTGCCAGCTTGGGAGAGTTGGACGGTCAAGTCAATCCGCTGCGCTTGCTGGTCGCATTGCACACGGCTTTCCTGCGGCGGGGCGGGCAGTTACGCAGTGGCCATACGGTGACCGCCATCAACGCGCTGCCAGGCGGTGGCTTTGAGGTCAGAGCCGGTGAGTACCAGGCGCGCGCCCAACGCGTGGTCATCGCCGCTGGTTTGGGTTCATCTGCGCTTGGCGCAATGGTCGGACTGGATGTGCCCTTGCGGCCACAACGTGGCCAGCTTCTTGTGACTGAGCGTTTGGCCCCTCTGTTGCCCCTACCGGCCAGTGGCCTTCGACAGACAGCCGAAGGCACCATCATGATCGGCGTGACCCAGGAAGAAGTGGGCTACGACGTGGGCACAACATCCCAGGCTGCGGTGCGTATGACACGTAGGGCCTTGCGCATCTTGCCGGATTTGGCCGGAGCCCGATTGGTGCGCCAGTGGTCCAGCCTACGGATCATGACGCCCGATGGCAGTCCCGTGTATGCAAGCTCCCCTTTCTACCCCGGTGCGGATATCGCGCTGTGCCATTCGGGCGTGACGCTGGCTTCATTCCACGCGGGAGCCTATGCCCGCGCGCTGGCTGGCGGCTCGCTGCCCGACACCTTGAATGTTTTTCACCATGAGCGTTTCAATGTTCAAAAAGCTGCATGAGGCCGGCGCTTGCGCGCTGACTTTTTATATAGACGGCCAAGCCGTCGCCGCTGAAAGCGGCGAAACCGTGGCCGCCGTGCTATTGCGCCAGCAGACGCCAGTTTGTCGGACCACACCCGTGCATGAAAGTCCGCGAGCACCGTACTGCATGATGGGCGTGTGCTTCGATTGCCTGGCCATCATCGACGGCGTGGCGTCCACGCAGTCCTGTCTGGTCACGGTGCGCGAAGGCATGCGCGTGGAACGTCAGTTCGGCCGCCGGAGTGTGACGCCATGACACGCGAATTCGATGTTGTAGTGATCGGAGCGGGGCCAGCTGGCATGAGCGCGGCTATCGGCCTCAGGGGTCAGGGACTCTCCGTGCTGGTAGTGGACGAGCAGCCTGCGCCTGGTGGCCAGATCTGGCGCGCGGTAGAGGCTGTAGCGCCCACTCCCACAGGCACGCTGCTGGGTGACGAGTACCGCGCTGGCGCCGGTCTAGCTGGCCGCTTCCGCGGTTGTGGTGCCTTTTATGAACCGCAAACACAGGTCTGGCAGATCGAGCCGGGCTGGCATGTCTACATGACGCGCGACGGGCGGGCCGAAGTGGTGCGCGCCAATCACGTCGTGCTGGCGTTAGGTGCGCAGGAACGGCCGACACCGTTCCCGGGCTGGACCCTGCCGGGCGTGCTCACTGTTGGCGCGGGCCAGATCCTGTTGAAGACCTCGCGCGAGGTGCCATCAGAGCCCGTGTGGGTAGCGGGCAGCGGGCCTCTGCCGCTTTTGTACATGGCGCAGTTGCTGCGCGCGGGCGGCAAGATCGCAGGCTGGCTGGACACGTCGCCGCCAGGCGGCTGGCGCCGCGCTTTGCCTTGGGCGGGCGCCGCTCTGGCGGGCTGGGGCGAGATCAGCAAGGGCCTGGCTTGGCTGCTCGAAATCAGGGCAGCGGGAGTTAAACACGTGCGCGGCGTTACCGCTGTGCGGGCGCTGGGCGATGGCCATTTACAAGAAGTGGAATACACGCAGGCCAATGGAAGTACAGTGCGTGCGCCGGCCAGTGTGCTGTTGTCGCACGAAGGCGTTTTGCCGTCCATCCACATGACGCAAGCACTTGGGTGCGAGCACCGTTGGAACGCGCAGCAGGTGTGCCTCACACCAGACCTGGATGACTGGGGACAGACCAGCAGGCCAGGCGTGTATGTGGCAGGTGACGGCGCGAATATTGGCGGCGCGAAAGCGGCGTGTGTACGCGGCGAACTGGTCGCGCTCGGCATCGCCAAGCGCGCTGGGCGTCTCTCACCGGAAGCGGCCGCCGCACATGCCGCGCCGCTTCGGCGGAAGCTGAGTGGGCTGTTGCGCCTGCGCCCCATGTTGGACGCCCTATATCCACCTCGGGCCAGCATCTTTTCTCCGCCTGATGAAACAATCGTTTGCCGCTGCGAAGAGCTGACAGCGGGTGAAATTCGCAAGGCGGCCGCGATCGGCCAGCCAGGACCCAATCAGATTAAAGCATTCACCCGCGCCGGCATGGGTCCGTGCCAAGGCCGTCAATGCGGCTATACGGTCGCGCACATCATCGCGGCCGTACAGAACCGTCAGGTTGCGGAGGTGGGCTTCTACCGCATTCGCCCGCCACTCAAACCGCTGACGCTCGGAGAGTTGGCATCCCTGGAGCAACCATCATGATGCGATATGCCATCAAGCGCCTGCTATTGGCCATCCCCACACTTCTGGCCATGCTGACTGCTGTTTTCATCTTGGTGCGTCTGGTGCCGGGCGATCCGGCCGCCGTTATGTTGGGCGACCAGGCCAGTGCGGAAGCGCTCGAGGCCTTGCGCAAGCAACTGGGCCTGGATTTGCCTGTGCACCTTCAGTACCTGAGTTTCCTGCGCGACATGCTGTCGGGAAATTTTGGGGTGTCCATGACCAGTGGAAGAACCGTTCTGCACGAAGTGTCGCTGGTGTTGCCCTGGACTTTGCAATTGACCGCCGCCTCCCTCCTGATCGGCGTGGCCTTCGGCCTGCCGCTGGGAATATGGGCTGCGCTACGCCGCAACGCATGGCCTGACTACCTTGGTCGTGTGCTTTCCCTTATCGGACTGTCGTTTCCCGCCTTTGTGTCCGCCATCCTGATGCTGCTGGTCTTTGCCGTTGAGTTGCGCTGGTTCCCGGTCATCGGCAACACTGGATCGCGCACCTTCACGGAGCAACTGCGCAACCTGGCGTTGCCCGCATTCAACCTGGGACTGATCATGACAGCTTATGTCATGCGGGTCACGCGTTCGTCGATGCTGGGTGTGATGGGCGAGGACTATATCCGCACCGCGCGTGCCAAGGGTGTGCGGCCGATGCGGCTGATCCTGCGCCACGGTCTCCGCAACGCTTTGATCCCAATCGTGACGGTGGTAGGCCTGTACTTTGGCACGTTGATCGGCAACTCGGTGCTGACGGAGATTGTCTTTAACCGACCGGGCCTCGGCAAGCTCATCCTCGGCGCGCTGAACTCGCGGGACTACACCTTGCTGCAAGGGCTGATGGTGGTGTTCGCGTCATGCGTGATTGTGGTCAATCTTCTGACTGACCTGGTTTATGGGTTGGTCGATCCAAGGGTGAAATACAAATGAGTACCGTTAGTATCGTTGCTGCCCCTGCAGTCGTTAAGCCGAACTCCGTGTGGCAAGCCTTGCGCAAGAACCGGATGTCTTGGATAGGCATAGGACTGCTGATGTTGATCGTGGTTGCTGCGGTGTTCGCGCCTTGGCTTGCTCCATACGATCCGTTCCAGCAGAACATTGCCTATCGACTTGAACCGCCGTCTGCGGAGTTTTGGCTGGGCACTGACAGTTATGGCCGAGACGTGCTGTCGCGCCTTATCTACGGCTCGCGCGTGTCGTTGTTGGTCGGGTTTGTCGCAATCTTGATTGCCATGTGCATCGGCTCGGCGCTAGGCATCCTGGCAGGATACTTGGGCGGAATCGTCGATCAGGTCGTCATGGGGTTGGTTGACGTCATGCTCTCATTTCCCACCTTGTTGTTGGGGATCATGGTGGCCGCCATGCTGGGCGCCAGTCTGGAAAACCTGATCATCGCCATTGCGATCACAGAGATAGCGCCTTTTATTCGAGTGGCACGAGCTCCAACCATCGCGCTGAAGCAACGCGATTTCGTGGAGGCGGGTAGAGCGCTGGGCTTTGGGCCGATTCGCTTAATGGGCGTGCACATACTGCCTAATATGGTGTCAGACGTGGTGGTACTCGGATCGTTGTGGATGGCTTCCGCGATCCGCACCGAGGCTTCACTCAGCTTCGTCGGGCTCGGCGTGCCGCCGCCGGTCGCAACCTGGGGCAGCATGATCCGCGAAGGGTTCGAGCACATCCTGGACGCCTGGTGGCTGACAGTGTTTCCCAGCTTGGCCATCTTGTTAACAGTTCTGGCACTCAATTTACTAGGCGATGCTTTACGCGACGCCATAGACCCAAAACTTCGTTCGGAGCGTGCATGAATCCCTCTCCTGTTTCCCAACCTCCGGTCCTGGAACTTCGTGACCTGCGCACGGAGTTTCGCGTGGGCGGCGCATGGCATGCCGCAGTACGCGAAGTGTCGCTGCAAGTATCGGCTAATGAGACGCTTGCCGTGGTCGGCGAGTCAGGCAGCGGCAAGAGTGTGACAGCGCTGTCGGCGCTGCGACTTTTGCCCGAGTCCGCTGCACGCCATGGTGGCGGGCATATTCTGTTGGACGGCGTTGATCTGACCATGTTGTCCGAGAAGCAGATGACAAAGCTGCGCGGTGAAGCGATTGCCATGATCTTTCAGGAGCCAATGACCTCACTGAATCCCACTATGACTGTGGGCGACCAAATTTCAGAAGCTATCCAGCAGCATCGCCACCTGTCCAGGAAAGAGGCACGCCGGCTTGCATTAGAGGTGCTGGAAGAAGTGAAGATCCCCGCTGCCGCCAAGCGCTTTGACGACTATCCACACCAGTTCTCCGGTGGAATGCGCCAGCGCGTGATGATCGCGATGGCGTTGGCTTGCAAGCCCCGCGTTCTGCTGGCCGACGAGCCCACCACCGCGCTCGATGTGACTATTCAGGCGCAGATCCTCAGCCTCTTGTCCGAATTGAAGACCGCACACGGCATGGGCGTGGTGTTCATCACCCACAACCTGGGAGTTGTGGCGCAGATCGCCGACCGGGTGGCCGTGATGTATGCCGGAGAAGTTGTAGAGACTGCCGACGTTCAGACCTTGTTCGCCCGGCCCATGCATCCCTACACGGAAGCGCTCTTGCGCGCCATGCCAAGAGTGGACGCGAGCGCAGTGCTTGAATCCATTCCCGGCAGTGTGCCAGCCATCAACGCACTACCAAAAGGTTGCGCATTTGCACCGCGCTGTCGCCTAAAAGAAGCGCGCTGCGAGGCCGAACGGCCAAATTTGATGCGCATTGGTAGTTCGCACCAAGTACGCTGCGTGGTTCGCGTTGAACAATATGGAGACATGGCATGAGCGATCTTCTGCAAGTACGCAATCTGGTCAAGCGCTTTGAAAGCGGCGGCGGCTGGCTGGGTGGAGCCAAGCAAGTCGTGCGGGCGGTGAACGACGTGTCATTCAGTGTGGGCCGCGGCCAGTCGCTGGGATTGGTGGGCGAGTCCGGCTGCGGCAAATCCACCGTAGCGCGGACCCTGCTGCGTCTGATCGAACCTGACGAAGGCAATATTCTCTTTGATGGCCAGGACATACGCCAAGCCAGCCTGTCTGATATGCGCGCGCTGCGCCGCCGTATTCAGATTGTGTTCCAGGATCCGTACGCCTCGCTCAATCCGCGCCGCACCGTTCGGCAGGCGTTGAGCGAGCCTCTTTTCGTTCACAAACTGGGCAACGCTGAACAGATTGCCGCGAAGGTGGAACGGACCATCGACGAGGTGGGCTTGCCGCGAACTGCACTGGACCGCTATCCACACGAGTTCTCGGGCGGGCAGCGCCAGCGTATCGGTATCGCTCGCGCTTTGGTGCTGGACCCGGAGTTGATCGTGGCAGACGAACCTGTTTCCGCGCTTGATGTGTCCGTACAGGCGCAAATCCTGCAACTACTGGAACGCCTGAAGCGCGACCGCGGTCTGTCGTTCGTTTTTGTCTCGCACGACCTGGGGGTAGTTCGCCACTTCTGTGAATCGGTTTGTGTGATGTATTTGGGCCGCATCATCGAACAAGGCCCGACTGCACAGGTGCTGGATAGTCCGCTGCATCCCTACAGCCGCGTGTTGCGCGATTCCTCTCCGGTGCCAGATCCAGCGGCGCGGGTACGCCTGTCGAAGATCATGGGTGAAATCCCGGCGCCGACGAATCTGCCTTCTGGGTGCACTTTCCATCCACGCTGTGCCCGGGCACGCCCGGATTGCGAGTCGCGAGTGCCGACTATGGAGGGTATCGGGCCAGGACGTGCAGTGGCTTGCTTTTATCCGTTGGTAAAGGATCCTGCAGGTCGATTAATAACTCCGTAAGCGCCGCTACCGCTTGATTCGCGCGGCCACCCCAGCATAAGAGCACCTCTTCGAGGCGAGCACAGCCATGAACTGGCCATGTGCGGGAATTTCTTCACTAAAAAAAAGGAAAGTCAGATGAACGACATCACTCGTATCGCTACCACCAAGCGCCGCAGCAGCGTCGTGGTCTACAACGGCATCGTCTTCGTAGGCGGGCAAACCGCCGATGACCGAAGCCAGGACATCCGCGGCCAGACCCGGCAGACCCTGGAAAAGATAGACAAGTTTCTCGCCGAGGCTGGCACCGACAAGAGCCGCTTGCTCACCACGCAGATCTGGCTCAAAGATATCAAGAATGACTTCGTGGGCATGAATGAGATTTGGGATGCATGGACTCCGCCTGGCGCGACGTCCACCCGTGCCACTGCCCAGTGCGAGATGGGTGCACCCGACGTTCTTATAGAGATGATCGTCACTGCGGCCATCGCAAAAAAGGAAGTAGCATAAATGAAGGCGGTCGACTATGTGATCGCGTGTCGAGCGCTCCTCATCGCCGCATGTATTGGCCTTGTCGGGCCGGTATTTGCTCAGGAGTCCATCCTCCGCATCGGAAGTGATGCGACTGACATCACTACTCTGGATCCGCACCGCACGGCGGTGTCGGAAGAAAAGGGCTTGATTAGCATGATCTTCGGTGGCTTGGTGAGATTTCCACCCGGTTCCGCTGACCCCGAGAAAATAGAAGGTGATTTGGCCGAGAGCTGGCAGGCTTCTGCTGATGGACTGACCTGGACATTCAAGCTGCGTCACGGTGTGCAGTTCCACCGCAACTATGGCGAGGTGAATGCGGAGGATGTGGTTTATAGCCTAATGCGCGCAGCCGATCCAAAGCGGTCCTCGTTTTCGTCTACCTTTGAGCCGGTGAAGGAAGTGAGCGCGCTCGATTCGCATACGGTGCGCATACAGCTCAAGGCGCCAGTACCCAGTCTGCTGGGACTGGTTGCCAACTACCACGGCGGAATGGTTGTAAGCCGCAAGGCCGACCAGGATCTGAAAGACGCGTTCAAATTGAAGCCAGTTGGCTTTGGGCCCTTCGAGTTCGTTGAACATCAGAAACAGCGCGAGGTGGTGCTGAAGGCACACGACAAGTATTTCCGTGGGAAGCCGAAGATAGAGCGCATCGTTTACCGATTCATCCCCTCCGAGGCCGTCCGGGGGCTAGCGTTCGCTACTGGCGAGCTTGACCTGGTCGCCGGCCAGCGCGATCAGCGCTGGGTGCAGCGGGCCCGGCTCTGGGCGCCGCCTAAGGACCAATCGTCCGTCAAAGTCGATGTCTTCGGACCAGGTGAATTTCGTACCCTGATGCTCAATCGGCGCATCAAGCCGCTGGACGACCCGCGTGTTCGGGAAGCCGTAGCACGCGCCGTGGATGTGCAGGAACTAGTTCACTTCGTCGGCGCGGATATCGTCAAGCCTGGCAGATCTGTCGTTCCGCCAGGCTACGCAGGTGAGGTAGACGTTGGGCCAAAGTTTCCTTATAACTTCGGCAAGTCAAAAGCTTTGCTGACGGAAGCCGGCTACGCCAACGGCATCACCCTAAGGGCGGTAGTGTCCAGTACCGCCTCGCAACTGTCGGTTATGGAGGTGGTGCAGAAACAGCTCAAGCGCGCGGGCATCAACTTAACCATGGACGTGGTCGAGCACGCCGCTTATCACGCGCAGATCCGCAAGGACGTGAGTGCAATCGTCTTCTACGGCGCTGCTCGATTCCCGGTGGCCGATTCCTACCTCACAGAGTTCTATCACTCCCGCTCCGAGATCGGCGCACCTACTCAGGTTACCAATTTCTCCCACTGCAATGCAGCCGACAAGGAAATTGATGCGGCGCGCGCAACCCCAAATGCGGCTGCGCGAAGCTCGCTCTGGCGCGTGGCACAGGTGAAGATCAACGCAGATCTCTGCGCCATCCCGCTATTTGATCTGCAGCAGGTCTGGGCCCGTCGCGGTGCGCTCGACTATGGAGTGCCTCTTGAGGGCGCAATGAACCTCTTTCCGCCGATCAACGAAAAATCGACACTGAAGAAATGATCGCTACGAGCAGTACCTGAGTGGTGAACTGCGATCTCGCCGTAATCGGTTGCGGGGTCGACGGCTCCAGTTGCTTACTGCTCGGCCGCGTGATCAGTGGGTTGCCGAACTGAATATAAGTAAAACGCAATCTGCTGGTTTCTATTTGGCTTGGCTCTTGCACCAACTATCTGTTGTGGGCATATAGCAGGCTTTCCGCCGTCATGGCAAAAAAGAAGGAGCCCATCGTGGTTGATTACATTGGTATTGAAAGTATTCAGAAAATTGTGGCCAGATCGGGCCCAGCCGCCTTCATCGAGGGCCTTGCGTACGAGATCGAGTCCGATTACCGCCGCTGGAAAGAGTTTGACAAGTCAGCGCGTCACGCAATTCACTCGCCCGTCGGTGTGATCGAGTTAATGCCGACCAGCGACGGGCGAATGTACTCCTTCAAATACGTTAACGGCCACCCCAAAAACACCGAAGTCGGCTTGCTGACCGTGACAGCTTTTGGCGTGCTCGCTGACGTGGATACCGGCTACCCGTTGCTGCTGTCAGAGCTGACAATTACCACCGCACTGCGCACCGCCGCTATGTCAGCGTTGGCCGCCAAGTGGATGGCCAGACCCGACAGTCGCGTGATGGCGTTGATTGGTAATGGGGCGCAAAGCGAGTTCCAGGCGATTGGTTTTCACCGTATGGTCGGAATTCGCGAAGTTCGTTTGTTTGACATTGACGTCAAGGCCAGCGAGAAGCTGGCCCGTAACCTTGCCGGCATGAGCCTGGAAGGCCTGAAGGTGGTGATCTGCAACTCGGCGCTTGAGGCCGTAAAAGGCGCCGACATTGTGACCACGGTCACCGCCGACAAACGCAATGCCATCATCCTGACGCCCGAAATGATTGAGCCCGGTATGCACATTAATGCCGTTGGGGGTGACTGCCCTGGCAAGACCGAGCTGCACGCTGATATTTTGCTCAGAAGCGATGCGCGTGTGATCGTTGAATACGAGCCTCAGTCGCGTATTGAAGGTGAAATCCAGCAACTGTCCGAAGATTTCAAGGTAAACGAATTTGCAGATGTGTTGAACGGCACGGCAATTGCACGCACCACGCCGCTCGAGGTCACGATTTTTGACTCGGTAGGTTTCGCACTTGAAGATTACTCAGCCCTTTGCTACCTGCAAAAACTACAGCTTGACGCTAAAGGCCGGCTGCAAATTGACTTGATCCCACACCTTGACAACCCGAAAGACCTCTTTGGTTTGCTGGCTGCAGGCGGTAGCAAGCGAATGGTTAAAACCCCGCAAGATACGGTCACCGGAATACCTCTCGAAATGGCGAGGTGATGAAATCTGCACCCCGCCTTCCCCGCGAAGTACAGCTGTGCATGGAAATGATTGCCGGCACATTGTCAATCCATTGAAATATTGCTAGAAGGTGGACATGGACTCACGACTTGATGACCTCGATCGTCATCTACTGAGCTTGCTGCAAGCCAATGCCAGAGAACCGGCGGCCAACTTGGCGCGCAAGTTGAAGGTCGCCAGAACCACGGTTGTCGCACGAATTGGGCGATTGGAGCGCACGGGCATTGTTTCGGGGTATGGCGTTCGTCTCGGACGACAGCTCGAACAAGCCGCAGTGCGAGCATTCTGCGGCCTCAGTGTCAATGCCAAAGGTGCGTCTGTGGTGATGAAGGCGCTGGAGCGTCGGCCCGAGGTGGAGGAGGTTTGGGCAGTCAGCGGCCAGATCGACTACATGGTCCTCCTGCGATGCGACACGCCTGAAAAATTGGACATGATTCTTGATCAGTTAGGACAGATCGACGGCGTCAATCACACACAAACCTCGATGGTGCTTAGCCGAAAAATCGATCGCCGTAGCACAGTCTCGAACAGTGATTAGCCATTCTTACCGAAATGGCCCTAACTTCTGACAGTTTCCTTGGAAGTCACTACTGCTGTCCCCGCATTTCTATTTCATACACTTTTACCAAGCTTGAACATGGCCGAGCTTCGAAGGGCACGTGGAGCAATCGAGGTACCAGCCAAGAAAGCGCAACCATTTCACCTCGACGACCTGCGTAGACATCAACGTGACGAATACCTTCGTTAATCTGACGAAGTGAGCCGTTCTTTCAGCGATCTGCTCTCTACCATCTGCCAGCACTCACTTCTATAGTTCTTCCAGCGGGCAATTGTGCTCACAGGAGAAATCAAATGACGAAGTTGAAGTTCAAAAATGTTCTAGTTCTTGGTGCTGGCAAGGTCGGCAGCACCGTGGCGGACATGGTCGCGGAGTACCATGGCTTGCCGGTCACCCTTGCGGATCTGAAACCAGGTCGCGGCGATGAGAGCGATGCGCTGGTCCGCAGAGTCTCTCTCAATGTGGAGAGTGCGGAAGATTTGAATGTGGCGCTCTCCGCACATTCGGTTGTCATTAACGCTCTTCCGTTCTACCTCGCTGAGCGCGTTGCGACCCAAGCTGCGAAATGCGGTGTCCACTATTTCGACCTCACCGAGGACGTGGCCGCGACGAAGGCCATCCGGGACATTTCGACGACGGCTACCTCGGTTCTTATGCCACAGAGTGGGCTCGCACCAGGCGTGATTGGCATGCTTGGCGGCTATCTGGCGGGTCGGTTCCACGAGCTGTACGACCTGCGCCTTCGCGTGGGTGCGCTCACTCGCAATGCAACGAACAGCCTTCGGTACAACTTCACGTGGAGCATTGATGGCGTTATTAACGAATACTGCAACCCATGCGATGCTATCGTCAACGGTCAACTCTTGTCGGTTCAGCCGATGGAGGGGCACGAAACCTTTACGCTAGACGCAGAAGCCTTTGAGGCCTTCAACACATCGGGCGGCTTGGGTACCCTGTGCGAGACCCTGAAGGGGAAGGTTCGCAATCTCGACTACAAGACTATTCGTTATCCAGGCCACCGCGACGCGATGGATTTTCTTCTGCACGATTTGCGCCTGATCGAGCGCCGCGACCTGCTGCGTCAAGTGCTTGAGCATGCAGTTCCACACAGTCGTGAAGACGTTGTGATCCTGTTTGCGTCCGCATCGGGCCTTCGAGACGGCAGGTTCGAACAGGAGACGCGTGTGGGCCGCGTGTTTGGTGCTCCCTTGCGCGGCAAAGACCGTACGGCTATTGAACTCACAACTGCTGCCGGCGTGGTCGGCGTATTCGAGTTGCTGCAGCAGGGCAAGCTTCCGCTTGCTGGCTTCGTCGGCCAGGAGCAGGCACCTCTTGAAGAGTTTCTCTCTACCAAGGTGGGGCACTACTACAAGGGCCTTGGCGTAAAGTCTTCCGCAAATGAATCGAAGAACGAGATTGTGCATACTTAATACGCCCCCAACGACTGGCATGTGGGCCAGACCGGCAAGATCGCGGCGCCTCAGCTTTACATCGCGGCCGGCATTTCCGGCGCGATCCAACACCTGGCCGGCATGAAGGACAGGAGGGTCATCGTGGCGATCAACAAGGACCCCGAAGCGCCGATTTTCAGTGTGGCCGACTACGGCCTGGACGCCGACCTGTTCACGGCCGTGCCTGAGTAGCGGCGCGAACTTAACGCGACAGCTATAGAAAGGCGGTAGGGCCGCGCCGTTGTCACCGGCCCTTTGGATGATTTATGCAGGCGCTAACTAAGTTACCTCGGACGAGAGCTGCCCGTGGCCAAGCTATAGCCGCCTACTTACGGGAATGGGGTGTTTTGGTAAGTAGGAAAACCAAGCACTGCACACAGGGCAGTTGTTGCGTTGTTGATGTTGGGCCAAAGGGGTAGGGCGCTGGCAATGTATAGCAGGCGCATGCGCTGCCACACAGCCTTGGCCAGAAGCGGCCGTCTGTGCTGCATCGGATGACCGTGAGCTTCAGACTGAAAGTTGACTGTTGATTCTGAGCCGCAGATTGGACTTGCACCCATACCTCGAAGGGTAAAAAGAATCGGTCAATGGGTATTCACACCCTGAGGGGGAACTGATTGAGATCGAGTCATAGAGGCTACATACTCCCGTACCCAAAGCGGCCGTCGCGATCATCCGCGTCATGGCCGCTTTCCATTCAGCACTAAGGGGATGAGGCGACATCCAACGCCCGGACCGAGAAGAGGTTCTGCGCCATGAAGTCCACGAAGACCCTGAGCTTCGGTGACAGATAGCGGCTCGACGGCCACAGCATCCGGAACGTGCCCGAGTGATGGGTGTAGGGGTTGAGCACGGCCACGAGAATTCCCTCCTCGAGCTGACGGCGGATAGCGAAGTCCGGTAGGCAGGCGATGCCGAACCCCTGCTCGGCCATGCAGATCAGCGGTTCAATCGTGTTCGCCACCGCCGTCGTCGGCAGATCGATCTCGATGTCCTTGCGCCCGCGGCGTAGCGGCCATCGTTCAAGCTTGCCGCTGGTCGCGTAGCGATGGTGCAGACAGGCGTGAGACTTGAGATCATCCGGTTTCTGCGGAATACCCCTCAGCGCGAAATAGTCGGCCGCGCCAACGAGCTTGAGCCGAAATGCGCCCAATGTGCGAGTCATCAGTCGTGAGTCGCTGACTTCGCCCGCGCGCACCACGGCATCGAAGCCTTCATCGATCACATCGACGAGCCGGTCAGTGAAATCGAGATCGAGCTCGATCTCGGGATAGGCCCGCATGAACGCGCTCAACGCCGGCATCATCAGCATGCCGGCCAAGGGCAGGCTGACGCGCAGCTTGCCGCGCGGCGCGCCCTGCGTCTGCGCGAGTTCCAGCTCGGCTGCCTCGATCTCGCAGAAGATGCGCCGGCAGCGTTCGAGGAAGCATGTGCCCTCTGGCGTCAGCGTGATTGTGCGCGTCGAGCGGTGGAAAAGCCGCACGCCCAGCCGCTCCTCTAGCCGCGCGACCGCCTTGCCGATCGCTGAGGACGACACACCCAACTGCCGTCCTGCGACCGTGAAGCTGCGAGCTTCTGCGGCCCGAGCGAAGGCATTAAGCGAGCTGAGACTGTCCATTTTGCACCTCTATTTCGGATAAAAATGTCCTATATTTTTTGGACTGTAACCGAATTATCCATAGTAATAAACTCTCGGCGAACATCGCGGAACTCTGCCCATCAAGGCTTCATGTGGCCGACGAACGCATCCGGCGATTCGTGACTTGGGTTTCAAGTTGGTGTCTCGCCAGAGTCTGCATTCTTTGCACGGATGTGCATCGGTAAGACAGTCAGAGCCATGAATGTCTTTCACGAATACACTGAGTTGACCCGTGCCCAAACATACTTTGGCTCGGGCGCGCGGCATGAGGTTCGCTTGTGAAGTGAGCAAAGACGTGGAGGAGCGCCCAGGCATACGCAGGCACGCGAATTGTCTGGCACAGAAAGTGCAATTAGGTTATCGCCCTCGCACCCCGGCGGGAAAGCAGGAAGGATATAGCCGATGACAAGCTCGAACGGTACGACTATGCGTTCCGTCACCAATTTGACGGATTTGACGATTGCTGATTCTGGCAGGCTTCTCGAACGGCGTGAGGTGTCGCCAGTGGAACTTGTCGATGCCGCTCTGGGGCGGATCGAGCAACTCAATCCCTCGCTTCACGCATTCATTACCGTGACGGCAGTCGTCGCACGAGCCCAAGCACGCGATTCCGAGACCCGGATCGCAAAGGGCGGGTATCGAGGTGGCTTGGATGGGATACCTTTCGCACTCAAGGACAATATCGATACAGCCGGAGTCCGATCGACATCGCATTCCAAACTGCTGTTCGACAACGTACCCCGCGAGGATGCTGCCGTCGCTGCCAAGCTAAAGAAGGCTGGTGGCATTCTCATCGGAAAGACTGCGATGTTCGAGTTCGCGCACGGCGGGCCATCATGGGATTTGCCGTGGCCGCTTGCGGTCAACCCGTGGAGTGCAAAGCATTTGCCAGGCGGTTCGTCGTCAGGCTCGGGTTCAGCAGTTGCCGGCCGTCTTGTGTCCGCGGCCATGGGAACCGACACCGGCGGATCGGTGCGTTGGCCCGCTGCCGTTTGCGGAATTGCCGGATTGAAGCCAACATACGGGCGTATTAGCCGCCGGGGCGTGCACCCTAATTCCTTCTCGCTCGATCATTGCGGACCGATGGCGCGCACCGTCGAAGATTGTGCCATTGTGCTGGGGGCGGCAGCTGGCTACGATCCGCTTGATCCAGGGAGCATCGATGAGCTGGTTCCCGATTATCGGGCGGCTCTTACGGGTTCAATCAAGGGGCTGCGCATTGGTCTTGTCCGACACTGGTACGCGAAAGATGCCGCGCCCGAAGTCGTCAGCGCGGTAGATGCTGCGATCAAGCAACTCACTGCCCTTGGGGCCATCGTCGAGGAAATCGACCTTGCCCCCCTCATCGACTATGTCGACTGCAAGACCATCATCTCGATCAGCGAGATCTATGCCATCCATGAAAAAGACCTGAAGGCCCGGCCGCAGGACTTTGGCCAGCTGTTGCGCACCCGCGTGATCGCTGGTGGCCTCATGCGGGCCGAGGACTATGTGCAATCCATGCGCTGGCGCACGGAACTGACAACCAAGATGCTCGCGCACTTCAAGCGCTTTGACGTTCTTGCAACCGCTGGCTGGCTCAATCCTGCTGAGCCGAACGACCCTCAAGGCGCCGACTTCTTTAAGAAGCGGCAACTCGTGACAATGCCCTTCAGCCTGTCCGGCATTCCGGCGTTGTCCGTGCCGTGTGGGTTTTCGGCCGATGGTTTGCCGCTGTCACTGCAGATCGGCGGCAAGCCCTTCGACGAAGCCACTGTGCTGCGCGTCGGCGATGCCTATCAGCGCAGCACGGAATGGCACCAGCGCAAACCGCCACTGGTTTGAACAATCGCAACTTATTCGGAGACTGCACTATGAAAAAAGAGCCCGCGACGCGCGAAGAAATCGCCGTGCTTGCCAGGGCTGCTGGCCTCGACTTGCCGGCTGAGTATTTTGACGAGCTGGTGGAAGCTTATCTGAATATCGAACCGATGCTGCTGCGTGTGCGCCGCAGCCGTGACCGAGCAGACGAGCCGGCTCATGTCTACGATCCTCGCAAATTCATGCCGCGCGAGGTTTGAACTGTGGGCGGCGAGGCGGTCGAACGGTATAGGCTAAGGACAATGTGAAAGAGCGGCGTGGGTGGGGGCAACGAGGATCATGACTTTCATTAGGAGAACGAGGATGATATCTACATTAATCGTGCGGTTTGCCGCAGTCGTCGCACTTGGTGCGGCTGCTGTCGCGACTCCCGCATTCGCGGAGAAA
>NZ_JBFUKG010000016.1:0-137407 GCF_056400945.1 Polaromonas sp. P4_H1
TGTGAGCTTCAAGCACACGGTGCAACTGTGGACAGAGTGGGTCTCGCGAGGCCTCTCGGCCACGAAGGATTGCGGGCGGCTATTCACGTTGATCGCACAATGCAGGGTCGGCCATCGACCCGGACGCATCGAGCCGCGAATGCGAAAACGAAGGCCCAAACCCTACCCCTGGTTGAAGGTGCCCCGCGACCAGGCTCGCCGACACGTCCAGAGGCATGGTCATGCCTATGAGCCAAAGTAAGTGCCATTCCGTTTAAGGAAACTCCCATGCGTCGGCGCATGGACAGCCGTTACGACGGCACGGCGCCGAAAAACAGGCCAGCGCGGCGCGATCCACCGGCTACATAACCCGACCTGCGGCAGGTTGACAGACTGAGAGACTGACGGTCAGCAGGTCAGTACTAGTTGGGATCCCACTCCGACAACCGCCCCGACACCAGCCCAAAGCGCCGGCCGCACCGCGTTGCCAGCGTTTCATCATGCGTCACCAGTACAAACGCGGTGCCGAAGTCGCGCGCCAGTTGCAGCATCAGTTCAAACACACCATCGGCCGTAGACCTGTCGAGGTTGCCGGTTGGCTCGTCTGCCAGCACGCAGGCGGGCTGCGTGACCAGTGCGCGCGCAATCGCCACGCGCTGGCGCTCGCCGCCTGAGAGCTCGGACGGGCGATGATGGATGCGGTCCTTCAGGCCCACGCTTGCCAGCATGTTGGTAGCGGTTTGCGCAGATTCCGCTGGGGTTTGGCGCCTGATCCATAAGGGCATGGCGACGTTGTCGAGGGCGCTGAACTCGGGCAGCAGATGGTGGAACTGGTAGACAAAGCCCAGGTGCTGGTTGCGCAAGCGTCCCTGCTCGGCCGCTGACAGCGTTGACAGGGTTTGGCCCATCAGCTCGACCTGCCCGCCGGTGGGCGCATCCAGCCCGCCCATCAAATGCAGCAAGGTGCTTTTGCCCGAACCCGAAGCGCCGACGATGGCCAACGTTTCGCCGGCGTGCACCTGCAGGTCTACGCCGCGCAGCACGGTCAGGTCAATGGGGCCTTCGTGGAAGCGTTTGGTGAGGCCTTGGGCTTTCAGCACGACTTTGTTTTGGAGCGGGGAGCCCTCACCCCCGCCCTCTCCCAGGGGGAGAGGGAGTGAAGCCCCGGGGAGCGAAGCCTTGGGGAGCGAAGCCTCGCGGAGTGAATCCATGTTGTCTTTATTCATAACGCAGGGCCTCGGCCGGGTTCACCTGGCTGGCGCGCCAGCTGGGGTAAATGGTCGCCAGAAATGCCAGCACCAGCGAGATGACAGCAATCGGCATGATGTCGGCGTACTGCGGCTCGCTGGGCATGCGGCTGATCAGGTAGATGTCGCGGGGCAGGAAGCTCGCATTGAGCAGCCGCTCCAGCGCCGGCACGATGACATCGATATTGAGGGCGATGCCCAGGCCCAGCAGCAGGCCCGAGAAGGTGCCGATCACGCCGACCAGGGCGCCTTGCACCATGAAGATCTTCATGATGCTCTGGGGGCTGGCGCCCAGGGTGCGCAGGATGGCGATGTCGGCGCGCTTGTCGGTCACCGTCATCACCAGCGTGCTGACCAGGTTGAAGGCCGCCACCGCCACGATCAGCGTCAGGATGATGAACATCATGCGTTTTTCGAGCTGCACCGCCGCAAACCAGGTCTTGTTCTGCCGTGTCCAGTCGCGAATCAGCAGGTCCCCGGTCAGGCTTCTGGACAGTTCCAGCGCCACCTCGCGCGCCTGGTGCAAATCTTTCAGCTTGATGCGGATGCCGGTAGGGCCCTCCAGCCTGAAAATCCTGGCGGCATCGTCCTGGTGCAGCATGACGAGCGCGGAGTCGTATTCAAAGTGGCCTGAATCAAAGGTGCCCACCACCGTCATTTGCTTGAGGCGCGGCACCACGCCCGCCGGCGTGACCTGGCCGCTGGGCGCAATCAGGGTGACGGTGTCGCCTTCGCGCACCCCCATGGACCGCGCCAGTTCGCCGCCCAGCACCACGCCAAAACCGCCGCTGACCAGCTTGGGAAAGGCGGTGTCCTTCAATTGCGCAGCCAGGTCGGTGACCTGCCCTTCCAGCGCCGGATCGATGCCGCGCACCAGCGTGCCTTTCATGTCTTCGCCGCGCGCGAGCAGGGCCTGCGCGGCAATAAAAGTGGCAGCGCCTGCGACCTGCGGGTTGGCCTTGATCTCGGCCAGGGTTTTCTGCGGGTCGGGCAAGGCAGTGCCATTGGGCGCGAACACCTCGATGTGCGAAATCACGCCAAGCATGCGGTCGCGCACTTCCTTCTGGAAGCCGTTCATCACGCTCAACACGATGATCAGCGCAGCCACACCCAGCGCGATGCCCAGCATGGACACGCCCGAAATAAAAGAGATAAAGCCGTTGCGCCGCGTGGCCCGGCCAGCCCGGGTGTAGCGCCAGCCCAGAATCAACTCGTAGGGGATTTGCATTCTTAACCTGGCAACCGCAGCTGACCGCTTGTGACTGATCTGAACGAACATTTGTAAATTGACATTTCTTGCCTTCACGACCGATATCGTTGAACGAACACGCTGCACACCCGAGGACGGGCGCGTCCAGCTACCGTTACCAGGTTCAATTGTGGCATCCCGGACAATAGCCCCATGCCAGCCCCGTCCTCATCCCCGCCAGCTTCCCCGCCCCCTCACCTGCTGATTCCATTTGCAGCCTGCAGCACGGAGGCATGGCTGCCGGCCATGCAGGCGTTGCCACGCGACAGCACGCGTCATCTCGGCGAGCTGCTGCGCGGCATGAAACAGACACACATGGATACGGGCGAGCCCTATTCGCTGTCGCCGCCGCATGAACGCGCTCTGGGCCGGGCGCTGGGCCTGGTTCAGCCCGGCACGCCGGATGGCCTGATTCCCTGGGCGGCCAGGGATGCAGCCGGGCAGCGGCATGACGCGGGCAACAAAGCCTGGGCCTGGATCACGCCCTGCCACTGGGCCATGGGGCGCGAACACGCCACGCTGACCGACCCGGCCGCGCTGGCCCTGCGCGAAGACGAATCGCGCGCCCTGCTGGCGGCCATGCAACCCTACTTTGAAACCGACGGCATTACGCTGCATTACCTGTCACCCGAGCGCTGGCTGGCCGAGGGCGAGCTGTTTCGCACCCTGCCCACGGCCTCGCTGGACCGGGTGCTGGGCCGCAACGTGGATGCGTGGTTGCCCGACGCCGGCAGCACCAGCCACCGCACGCAGGAGGCACACGATGTGAAAAGCGCAGCGGCCAAAATCATGCGCCGCCTGCAAAATGAAATGCAGATGCTGCTTTACACGCACCCTTTGAATGACGAGCGGGCCACGCGACGCCAGTTGCCGGTCAACTCCTTCTGGCTCAGTGGTACCGGCGCATTGCCGTCCTTGCCGGCGCCCGGGGTGAATGGGCAGGTCAGCGTGCCGCGCGGCCTGGCCCAGGCCGCCTTTCATGATGACTGGGCCGCTTATGCACAAGCCTGGGCCGCACTGGACGCGGGTGAAATCGCCGGCCTGCTGAAACGCCAGCGCATGGGCGAGTCCGTGCGCCTGACCTTGTGCGGTGAGCGCAGCGCCCAAACCTATGAAAGCAGCCGCCCCGGCCTGTTTGCCAGAGTTTCAAGCCTTTTAACCCCCACCCCACCGGTGGAAGAAGTACTCAAACAACTCTGATCAAACAGCTCTAATCAGGCAGTTCCAATCAGGCAGCTCTAGGAATGACAGCAAGAATGACAGTAAGAATCACGCCATGAAAATACAGGTACGCGACGTGCCGCCGCGCAGCGTCTGGGCGCTGCAGCAGGGCGGCGTTCACCCCTTGCTGGCTCAGCTCTATGCGGCGCGGGGTGTTCACTCGATGGACGAACTCGACGACGGGCTGGGTAAATTGCTGCCGCCGGCCTCGCTGCGCGGCAACCGCGAAGCCGCGCAGTTGCTGGCCGATGCCATGGCCGCCGGGAAGAAAATCTGCGTGGTGGCCGACTATGACTGCGACGGCGCCACCGCCTGCGCCGTGGCCCTGCGCGGCCTGCGCCTGCTGGGCGCACAGAACGTGAGCTACCTGGTGCCCGACCGGGTGATTGACGGCTACGGCCTCACGCCGCCGATAGCCGAGCGGGTGAAGGCCACCGGCGCGGATGTGCTGGTCACTGTGGACAACGGCATTGCCAGCCTGGAGGGCGTGGCACGGGCCAAGGCGCTGGGCATGCAGGTACTGGTGACCGACCACCACCTGCCGGCGCTGCATGACGGCCAGGTGGTGCTGCCCGCCGCCGACGTGATCGTCAACCCGAACCAGCCCGATTGCAGCTTTGAAAGCAAATCGATGGCCGGTGTGGGCGTGATGTTTTATGTGCTGCTGGCGCTGCGCGCCGAACTGCGCGAGCGTGGCGTGTTCGGCCGTCCCGCCGCCGGGCCGCCCCTAGGGGGGACAGCCCCCTCGGGGGGCAGCACAGCACACGAAGTGGCAAGCGTGGGGGCCATTCCTCAACCGAAGCTGGACACACTGCTGCCGCTGGTCGCACTCGGCACGGTGGCCGATGTGGTCAGGCTGGACGCCAACAACCGCCGCCTGGTGGCGCAGGGACTCAAGCGCATTCGTGCGGGCGCGCTGCCGGCCGGCCTGGCAGGCCTGTTCACCGCAGCCGGCCGCCACGCAGCGCTGGCCACCACCTTCGATTTCGGCTTTGCACTCGGCCCGCGCATCAATGCGGCTGGCCGCCTCGCCGACATGACGCTGGGCATTGAATGCCTGCTCACGGATGACGCGGCGCGGGCCGGCGAGCTGGCCCGCATGCTGGACGGCATCAACCGCGAACGCCGGGACATCGAGGCGGGCATGCGCGAGCAGGCCCAGCTGGCGGCTGACGCCATGATTGATGAGGATGAAGAACCGCCGCCGGCCATCGCGATTTTTGACCCCGAGTTTCACGAAGGCGTGGTCGGCATCGTGGCCTCGCGCATCAAGGACAAACTGCACCGCCCGACCTTTGTCTTTGCCGCCAGCCAGGCACCGGGCAAGGAGCACGAGCTCAAGGGTTCAGGCCGCTCGATTGCCGGCTTTCATCTGCGCGACGCGCTGGACCTGGTCGCCAAACGCCACCCGGGCGTGCTGTTGCGCTTTGGTGGCCACGCCATGGCGGCCGGCTGCACCATTGCCGAAGAGCGCTTTGAGCAGTTCGAACAAGCGCTGCAACAAGTCGCCCACGAGTGGCTGGATGCCGCCACGCTGACGCGGCGCCTGGACACCGACGGTCCGCTGCCGGCCGAGTACCGCCGTACCGATGTGGTGGACACCTTGCACCGGGAAGTCTGGGGACAGGGGTTTGCGGCCCCCACCTTCAGCGAGGAAGTCGAAGTGGTGTCACAACGGCTGGTGGGTGAAAAACACCTGGCCCTGAAACTGAAGCATCAGGGCCAACCGGTGGACGGTATCTGGTTCGGTCACACCACGGCACTGCCCGCGCGCGTGACGATCGCGTTCAGGCTGGATGCCGATGAGTGGCAGGGCGTCAAGCGCGTGCGCTTTTTGGTAGAAGGCGCCGAGCTTTAGCGTGGTTTTGCAGGGTGTGTCGCGGGGGCTTGCGGGCGAGACGGCAACACCGCGCTGGTTGTCTGCCTGCGTGTAGAGGGCCCTGTCCGACGGTGCTTGGGTGGAGCCGCCTACAGTCCGGCGCAGGGGCGGCGGCAATGATTGGCGTATAGCTACGCTGCATCGGCGCGTCAACCACCCAAAGGACATCATGAACACCATCATTTACATCGTAGGCCTCGTCGTGATCATCGGCGTCATCCTGTCGTATTTCGGTTTTCGCTGAGCTCAGCCTGGCGAGCTGCGATAGCCAACTGGCGATGGCTAGCTGATGATGGCATAGTCTCCGCCACGCTCCAGGGCACGCTGGTAAGCCGGCCTGGCATGAATGCGCTGGAGAAAATCCATCAACCGGGGCCGGCTTGCGTTCAACCCGCCCCGCGCGGCAGCGGCTTCCAGCGGGAAACTCATCTGAATGTCGGCGCCGCTGAATTCGTCACCGGCAAACCAGCCGCTCTCGCCCAATGAGGCTTCCAGATAATCCAGATGCTGCCTGATCTGCGGCTCGATGAAGGATGCCTTGACCTTGCCGGCAATCGCCCGGGCGATCGGCTTGACCAAAAACGGCATGGGCGCGGTCTCAATCCTGTCGAACACCAGCTTGAGCAAGAGCGGCGGCATGGCCGAGCCCTCGGCGTAATGCAGCCAGTAGCTGTAGCGCAGACGCGCCGGCGTACCGGCAGCGGGGGCCAGGCGCCCCGCACCATGACGCTCGATGAGGTAGTCGATGATGGCCCCCGACTCCGCCAGCGTCAGGCCGCCGTCGGTGATGACGGGCGACTTGCCCAGCGGGTGCACAGCGCGCAGCGAAGCCGGCGCCAGCATGGTTTGGGGATCGCGCTCGTAACGCTGAATGTCATAGGCCAGGCCCAGCTCTTCAAGCAGCCAGACGATGCGCTGTGAACGGGAATTGTTCAGGTGGTGAAGGGTGATCATGGGCAATTCCCCGGTGAGATCAAAGGTCAAATCAAAGGCAAGGGTCAAATTGAGCAGCCATGGCAGGCAATGGCCTCTCCCTCTCCAATAGCAAAAACTGGGCCCCACCCGCGCCCGGTCAGCCGTATTCGCTGCAGCCGCAGGTCATAGCGCCTAAAATGGGATTGTGACGTTCAAAAACATCCTCAATGCCGATCTGCATTGCCATTCCGTCGTATCCGACGGCACCTTGACCCCGGAGGCCCTGGCAGAGCGCGCCAAAACCAACGGCGTGGAGTTGTGGGCCCTGACAGACCATGACGAGATTGGCGGCCAGCAGCGTGCCGCGGCCGCCGCCAGTGCGCAGGGGCTGTATTACCTCACCGGCACGGAAATATCGGTCACCTTTGCCGGCGAGACCGTGCACATTGTGGGCCTGGGTTTTGATGCCGACGATGCAGACTTGCAGCAAGGTCTGCGCAACACGCGGGGCGGGCGTGAGCAGCGCGCCATGGAAATGTCTGACGGCCTGGCCAAGGTAGGCATCAAAGGGGCTTACGAAGGGGCCCTGAAGTTTGTCGGCAACCCCGAGCTGATTTCGCGCACGCACTTTGCCCGCTTTCTGGTGGAGTCCGGCGTGTGCCGCGAAACAGCCGACGTCTTTCGCAAATACCTCACCGAAGGCAAACCCGGTTATGTGCCCCATCGCTGGGCCAATCTGCGTGACGCTGTGGGCTGGATCACGAAGGCCCAGGGCGTGGCGGTTATCGCCCATCCGGGCCGCTACAAGTTCACACCCAATGAAGAGTACGCGCTCTTCACCGAATTCAAGACGCATGGGGGGCAAGGGGTTGAAGTCGTCACGGGCAGCCACACCCCGCAGGAATACCTGAAATACGCCGAAACCGCCAGGGAATTCGGCCTGGCGGCCTCGCGCGGCAGCGACTTTCACAGCCCCGACGAGAGCCACACCGACCTGGGCACCTTGCCCTTTTTGCCGGGTGAACTCACCCCGGTATGGGACCTGCTGGCGGACCGGATCCAGTAATGGCCGGCCCCGCAAGAACCGCTCCCCACGCTCTGACCGGCATCGCGCTCCAGGTGGCGGCGATGGCCTGCTTTGCCCTGCTGGACACCACCACCAAATTCATCAGCGCGAGTGTGCCGGTGCTGATGGCCCTGTGGTTCCGCTATGCCTTCCAGGCGGTTGCCACCACGGCGGCCGTGCTGCCGACGCGCGGCCGCTCGCTGCTGCGCACGGCTCACCCCCGCTTTCAATGCCTGCGTGGCGTGCTGCTGCTGACCTCGAGCATGCTGGCGTTCTTCAGCCTCAAGTACATGCCAGTAGGCGAATTCACGGCCATCGTGATGATCTCGCCGCTCATCATCACCCTGCTCGCCTCGCTGACGCTGGGCGAGCGGGTCTCGGTGCTGCGCTGGGCGCTGGTGGTCGGCGGCTTCATGGGCACCCTGATCATCATCCGCCCGGGCGACGACACCTTTGACTGGACGATGCTGCTGCCGCTGGCGCTGGTGGCCTGCCACGCCTGGTTCCAGATCCTGACCAGCCGCCTCGCCCGCACTGAAGACCCCGTCACCATGCATTTTTATACCGGCTGGGTGGGCACACTGATCGCATCGCTGGCGCTGCCGTTTGCCTGGACGTGGCTGGACTCCTGGACGCTGTGGGCCGGCCTGATGCTCATGGGGGTCATGGGCACCGTTGGGCATTTCATGATGATCCTGGCCTATGGCCGGGCACCGGCGTCGACCCTGACACCCTTTCTCTACACCCAGATCGGCTTTGCCATGATCGGCGGCTGGCTGGCGTTTTCACATGTACCCGATCGCTGGTCGATACTCGGCATAGCGCTGATTGCGGTATGCGGTGCAGCCGGCGCGTGGCTGTCTGTGCGCGAGACCCGGGTGCCCGTTGCCCCCCCTGAATCCTGAAACACCGCCATGGCCCAGTTTTTCGAAGTTCATCCCGACAATCCCCAAATACGGCTGCTCAAACAGGCGGTGAACCTGCTTGCGCGCGGGGGCGTCGCAGCCGTACCGACCGACTCCAGCTACGCGCTGGTCTGCCATCTGGACGACAAGGCCGCGGCCGACAGCCTGCGCCGTATTCGCGGGGTGGATGACAAGCACCACCTCACGCTGCTGTGCCGCGACCTGAGCGAGCTGGCCAACTATGCGCGGGTCGACAACAAGCAGTTCCGCCTGCTCAAGGCGGCCACGCCCGGGCCCTACACCTTCATCCTGGAGGCCAGCAAGGAAGTGCCACGGCGTCTGAGCCACCCGTCCCGCAAAACCATTGGCCTGCGCGTGCCTGGGCACAAGACGCTGCAGGCCTTGCTGGAGCTGCACGGCGCGCCGTTGCTGGCCACCACGCTGATCCTTCCCGGACCCGGCAGCCCGCCCCACGAACCGCTCAACGATGCGCGCGAGATCCGCGACCAGCTGGAGCATGAACTGGCCGCCGTGATCGACGCGGGCGCCTGCCACCAGGCGCCCACCACCGTGATCGACCTGACGCCCATGGGCGAGGGCGGCGAACCGGTGGTGGTCCGCAAGGGCCGTGGCGACCTAGCGGCGCTGGGCCTGTAAGCGCGTCTGAGACAATCCGGGGATGGATATCGCCAACCTCATTCAAACCATCGCCATTTATGCGCTCCCCGTGCTGTTTGCCATCACGGTGCATGAGGCGGCGCACGGCTACGTGGCCCGCCACTTCGGTGACAACACCGCCTGGGCGCAGGGCCGCGTCACACTCAACCCGCTCAAGCACATCGACCCGCTGGGCACCATCGTGATGCCCCTGGTGCTGTACCTGGCCACATCGGGCGCATTTTTGTTCGGCTACGCCAAACCGGTGCCGGTGGAGTTCGGCAAACTGCGCAACCCCAAGCGCGACATGGTCTGGGTGGCGTTGGCCGGCCCCGGCGCCAATCTCCTTCAGGCCCTGCTGTGGGGCATCTTGCTGTATCTGCTGCGCGGCGCCAACATGACCGAACCGTTTTTCATCAGGATGTGCCAGGCGGGCGTGCTGGTCAATGTGGTGATGTTTGTCTTCAACCTGTTTCCGCTGCCGCCGCTGGACGGTGGCCGCATTCTGGTCGGTCTGCTGCCCTACAAACAGGCGTTGCTGGTTTCGCGCATCGAGCCCTGGGGCTTTTTTGTGGTGATGGCGCTGGTGATTGCCGGCGTGATCAGCAATCTCTGGATGCGCCCGCTAATGGCGCTGACCTACACCTTTCTGGAAACCGTGTTGATGCCCCTGGCCATGCTGGTGCGATGATGATGACCAACCCACAAACTGACGCCAGTGTGCGTTCCACCCCCAGCGCCTCGCCGCTGCGCTTCCTGACCGGCATTACCACCACGGGTACGCCCCACCTGGGCAACTTCGTGGGCTCGATCCGGCCGTCGGTGGCCGCCAGCCGCCTGCCCGGCGTGCAGAGTTTTTACTTTCTTGCCGACTACCACGCACTGATCAAATGCGACGAGCCCGCGCGCATCCAGCGCTCCACGCTGGAAATAGCCGCCAGCTGGCTGGCCGCCGGACTGGACCCCGAGCGCGTGACGTTTTACCGCCAGTCCGACATCCCGGAAATTCCCGAACTCACGTGGCTGCTGACCTGCGTCACCGGCAAGGGCGTGCTGAACCGCGCCCATGCCTATAAGGCCTCGGTCGACAAGAACATGGCCGCCGGCAGTGATCCGGATGCCGATGTCACGGCCGGCCTGTTCATGTACCCGGTGCTCATGGGCGCCGATATCCTGATGTTCAAGACGCACAAGGTGCCGGTCGGGCGCGACCAGATCCAGCACATTGAAATGGCGCGCGACATGGCGCAGCGCTTCAACCATCTGTATGGCGAGCACCTGGTGTTGCCGGAAGCGGTGATTGAAGAATCCGTGGCGCTGCTGCCCGGCCTGGACGGGCGCAAGATGAGCAAGAGCTACGACAACACCATTCCTCTGTTCACGCCGCGCGAGCAGCTGCGCAAGGCCATCAGCGGCATCGTGACCGACTCGCGCGCGCCGGGCGAGCCCAAGGAAGTCGAAGGCTCCGCGCTGTTCCAGATTTACCAGGCTTTCGCCAGCGTGGAAGAGACGGCCGCGCTGCGCCATGCTTATGCCGACGGCATTGCGTGGGGCGATGCCAAACAGATGCTCTTCGAGCGCATAGACCGCGAAGTGGCGCCCATGCGCGAGCAGTACCAGACGCTGATCAACGATGCCGGCCGCCTCGAAGCCGTCCTTCTGGCCGGCGCCGAGAAAGCCCGCGCTGTGGCAAAACCTTTCATGGCCGAGCTGCGCCAGGCCGTGGGGCTGCGCAGCCTGGGCTCAGGCGCGGTGGCCGCGCCCAAAAACAAGGCGGCCAAAACCGCGGCCCCGGCCTTCAAGCAATACCGCGAAAAAGACGGCCGGTTTTATTTCAAGCTGCTGGACGCCGATGCCCGCCTGCTGCTGCAAAGCCAGGGTTTTGACTCGCCACGCGACGCAGCGCAAACCATTTCAGCCCTGCAGAAAGAAGGTCCCGCCGCGCTGGCCGCGCTGCAGGACAAGGTCGCTGCGGCACCCGGCATTTCAGCCAGTGATGTGGCTGCGGCTTTGCAGTTTTTTGCGGCTGGCGTTCACTGAGGACCGGCGGCACCGGGGGTCGGGACTGCCAGGGAGGCGTGGCGTCTGACCGCCCCGCCAGATGACAGGTATCGGGCATGACCGCAATCACCCGAGAGAAATCAGGGACTCCTTGAACTGTTGTTTTTTTGAAGCAGACCCGAGAAAATATACCGAAACTTCGGGATTTTCCATGCCCTGAATTTGACTTTCACCAGTTATGCTCAGCAGCTGCCGAATCGATACTTCACCCCTGAATTAATGAGCATTTTTGTTATAGACGACCATCCCCTGATGCGGGAAGCCGTTGTCATGCTGATACGCCGTTTGAGCAGCAAGGCCACCGTGACCGAGCTGGACCGGCTGGCCGCTGTCATGCCCGCCGTAGAACAGCATGGCGTGCCGGAATTGATCTGCCTGGATCTCAAGCTGCCCGACACCAATGGCGTGTCCGGGGTGCGCGAACTCAAACGGCAGTTTCCGGATGTTCCGCTGGTGGTGCTCTCGGCTGCGCCTGCCCAGGACTATGAAGACCTCTCGATCGAAGCCGGTGCCGACGCCTATATTCAAAAATCCGCAGGCGCCACCGAAATCTCCAATGTCTTGCGCATCTTCCTGAACGAAGAACTGGAGCCCGCATCCGCCGCTCCCACCGAAAAGCTGTCCAAGCGCCAGAAGCAACTGCTGGTCATGCTCGACAAGGGCATGAGCAACCGTGATATTGCAGAAGAGCTTCAAATCAGCGAGCACACCGTCAAAGTGCATCTGTGGCGCCTGTTCCGGCGCCTCAACGTCAAGAGCCGCTCGCAGGCCAGTCATCTTGCGCGAACCCAGGGCCTGCTGTAGCCGCCGGGCTCGCGCCTCCGGCGTCATCGCCAGGACTCGTCAGCTCTACCCAGAACACACTTCCCCGGCCGGCCCGGGATGACATGCCCACCGGGTGGTTGAGCACGTAGCTCAGACGGGAGACGATGGCCAGCCCCAGGCCGAAGCCATCTTCCGTGCCCTGCCGGGGAATCCGGTAAAACTCCTGAAAAATCGCCTGCTGGTGGGTTTGGGCTATGCCCACGCCGGTGTCCCAGATCTCAATGCAGCGCACACCGCGTCTTTGCCGCACAGCCAGCAACACGCCGCCCTGATGGGTGTTGCGCAAGGCGTTCGACAGCAGGTTGCCCACCAGCCGCTTGAGCAGCACCGGGTCAGACCTGACCTTGCCGGGCACCGTCCGGGTCCTCAACCGCAGGCCACGCTCCACGGCCAAGGGGGCATATTGCACCTCCAGGTCCTGGATAAGGCCCGTCAAGTCAACCTCCTGCAGGTTGACCTTCGACGGATCTGAATCCAGCCCGGCAAGATCAAAAAGGGAGTTGAACAAATCCTGGACGGCCTTGGTAGAGCGGACGATTTTGGGCGCGATCTGCGAGACGAATTGCGGTTCCGCAGCCAGCCAGTCGGCATACAGGCCCAGCGCGTGGACTGGTTGGCGCAAGTCATGGGCAGCACTGGCGATAAACCGGTTTTTGATGTCTACCGCCTCCAGCGCCGCCCGGCTTTTTTCGGTCAGGGAAGCGATCAGTTTCGAATTGTCAAATTGCAATACGAGATTGGACCGCTGCACTTCATGAAACCGTTTACCCGAAATGCGGATCACGGCCCAGTAAATCAGGATCAGTGCCACCATCCCATAGGTATTGAAAGTGGAAGGAATGCCACGCTCCAGGACGAGGTGGTAGACCAGGGCAGCCAGCACCGCAAGCACCAGTCCATTGACATAGCCTGAAAAGTACCGCAGGTAGGCTGAGAAAGTTCCCACGGCGAAACCGGCCATGCCGATCAGAACGGTCATGCAAATAAACTGGTCGTAGACCGGCGCCTTCAGGAAGAACACAAACATGGAGCTTCCCCAGATCACGGCGCTCAACGGCCATATCCAGCCGTAGCGCGCCATGAACGCCTGGAGCGGCGCACCGCTGACCCCCTTGAACTGACTGTGGTAGATGCTGATGACGCGAAAGCGTACCAGGGTGACAGCCACAATCGCCATCGCCCAGAGCCAGAGGCCGACGGGCTCCACGTGACCGTGCAGGATCATCACGATAACGACCACCACGGCCAATGCCGCATGCAAGGCGGGCCGGGCATACCGCATGAAGGTATGGATCAACTCCATTTCAACCCAGGCATCGCGCGGGATCTGCGGAACGCTCTTGGTTTGAACGCTCCTGTCGGTGCCGTTCACTGCAGTGGGGCTCATGGGTGCGAGTTTACCGTCGCACTTTTACTGCGGTCTTTTATTACCGTCTTTTATTGCCGTCTTTTACTGCTCGAGCGGCCACCAGACGAATAGACGGTGTTGCACGCAGCTGACGGCGTTGAAATGTGCCGGCGCCATCCGCAGCCATCAGTTAAAGGTCACCCCGGCCCAACGCACCCGGCCAAGCACCGCAAAATCCCGGTCGGGATCCTCATGGCCCTGAATGTCAAACGGCTCATAGGCCTGGTTATAGCTGCTCACACGCAGTATTTTCCTGGGCAGCCTCTGCAGTTTTTTCACGAGCAAGGCGCCGTCGAGCCTGACAACATGAATGCCTTCGGTGAGGGCATCGCGGTCCTGCAAGTCTGTGAGGACGGCGTCTTTTGAGTGCAACCACGGCTCCATGGAAACACCCACCACCATGGACATGGCAATGTCGTTGTGGGCAATGCCCAGGTCATACCTGATGAAGCGGGCATCAAAGGGACGCATTGCAACCACCGACTCGATGTCTTTGAACGCGTCCTTGCCGACCGAAGATTTGAGGTCGAACAACGGCACATAAATAAATGCGTCCACCTGCACTGCATGCACGCTGTTAGGCACCATGGCGGTGAGCCGGGCCTTGCCTGGCCGCTCATCGCCCAGCAAATGCGCCGGTGTGGTGTTGTATTCCTTGGCGAGCACTTCAAGCTCGAACGCGTCCGGCAGGCTGTCACCACGCTCAATGTTCCAGATGGTGTTGCGGTGAACGCCGACAGTGGCCGCCACGTCATTGATCTCCCTTGCCCCCCGCGCCATCCTGCAGCGCTGGCCAAACTGGCGCATGAAGGCTGTCCTGGCTTCGGTCCGCACTGTTTTCAGGCCAGCCTTGTCCGCTGCCGCAGCAGCGTGATGGAGGTACCAGGCGATCGGCTCCTCAACGCCGACCGGCGGCGCTGGCTCGAAGGAATACGGCTCGGCGTCATCGGGCTCCACCGGCGCTGTTTCTTTTGTGCTCATGAACACTATTCTGTGTCCATAGACACAAAAAAGCAAACACAACTGATCGAATGTCAGGAAAAAATCACAAAAATATCAGCGTTAAATAAATCCTTGAGCAAAAACTTGTTGACTTCATTTTGTTTGTGCTGAAAATAATGGACATGAGCACAAATAAATCGACACCAATACAAGAAGATATGCACCCCGCCGATGTCATTGCTGCTCTGCACAAGCGCGGCTCCAGCCTTCGAAAAATAGCCATTGAGAACGGCTACAGCCATATACAGCGCGTACTGACCAGCCCCTGGTTGGCGGCTGAGCAATTGGTGGCGAAAGCGCTCGATAGAAAGCCGGAAGACCTGTGGCCGTCACGCTACCTGAATCCCGCTGACCGTGCGCTTGCTTTTCAGCAGACCCGCAAGATCACGGTGACCATGCCGCGCCAGCGCAAGCAAACACCCTGCATCACGCACGAGTTGACTGTCGGCAACTTCGGCCCACTCAACGAGGGCATTCCCCATTCCCAGTCATAGCGATAGAGGCTCTGCAAAACAACATCGCAAATGACGCCAGCCGCACCGGGCACTCCAGGGCACAACCGGATGTCAACCATGGGTGACCCCATCACTCAAGACGTGCGCGCACTGTGGCTGCGGCTGCGCAGGGACGGCGGCTGGTGGACGCTGGACATGCTCACGCATCACTGGAAGCCGACCCACACACCGTGCACCGTCCAGCACGCCATGGATGCGCTGGAGGCTGGCGGCTTCGTGGAAAGCCGCGACCAGACGACCCGCCTGAGCTATCGCGTCACTTCGGACTGCGAAACGTTGCCCGGTTTTTTGAGCCGCTATGTCAACCAGGAGGCACCCGATGAGCTCTCGACGAACAACCCGGAAATGAAGCCATCGAAAACGACGCCTCTATTTCCAGTTTTTTGAACCCTGTCTGCTGTTCAGGTACTGCCTGTTGCCAAGGCATTTAAAAAACGGCCTGCTCAAGGATTGAATGTAAAAGGCTACAAATCCAGCACCAGTACTTTCGATCGGGCTCTCGAGCAGCATGGGGTGAATTGATCGTTTCTCTCGTGTTCTTCGCTTGTCAGGTATTGATCATGGTGATCCGGAACGCCCGCTGCCACGCGTGTCAGGCAGGTTCCGCAAATACCTTGCTCGCATGAAACCGGTATCTCTATGCCAAGCCGTGCAACCGCACTGACCACCGTCTCATCGGCAGCAACCACTACAGACTGTCCGGTGCTCGAAATGCGAACTTCGAAGGAATCGCCGGTTGTCGGCTGCGGCGGCGAAAAGGTCTCATAGTGCACCTGGCCGCCCGGCCAATCCAGCGCGGAGGCCGTTTCCAAAACGTGGTGCAGGAAACCGGTAGGGCCGCAGGTGTAAATATGCGCATCGCGCTGCAGGGTTTCGAGACGTGAACGCAAGGGCCTGGCGCCCGCGACAGCCTCATCATCCAGGTGCAACACCACATTTCCGGCAAAGCCGCTGTTCTGGAGTTCGGCAAGGAATGCCACGCGGTCCCTGGAGCGCGCGAAATAGTGCAGCGCAAAGGTGTTGCCCAGCGCGTGCAGCTGATACGCCATCGCCAGCAAAGGCGTCACGCCGATACCGCCTGCCAGCAGAATGCTGGCTTGCTCCCCTGCAGCCAGTCTGAAGAGATTGCGCGGCGCACTGATGCGCAGGGTATCGCCTTCGTGCACCAGGTCATGGACCGCCTCGGACCCTCCACGGGATTTCGGGTCCCTGAGCACCGCGATGCGATAGCGGTCTTTCTGGTGCGGCATTCCGCACAGGGAGTATTGCCGCACGAGGCCATTGGGGAGATGCACGTCCACATGCGCACCCGCCTCAAACGCGGGAAGCGCCTGCCCATTGACGGACACCAATTCATAGGAATTGATGTCCTGCGCCTCGCGGACTTTCCTCGCGACTTTTACGGCAATCTCATTGGCACTCATGACTTGCACATCACTTCAGGGGACATTGGGACGCGTAGGCATCCTGGTAGCTCTTGAACGGCGTGGAAACCGACTTCAGGTTCAGGCGGCCGCTGCCATCCCTGGCTACTTCCATGATGTGCATGCCCTGTATGGGAAAGTTGTTGTTGCCAAACCTGAAGTCGCCCCGCAGTGACTTGAAATCGGCCGCTTTCAGCGCGGCCATGAACGCCTTCTTGTCGGTGACATTGCCCTTGACCTTGCCGATGGCCGAGTCCAGTAGCTGGGCTGCGTCATAGCTCTGCGCTGCGTAGTTCGAAGGTATGCGTTTGTATTTGCGCTCGAATTCCTCGACGAACTGTTTGCTCTGGGCGTTCTGGAAGTCAGGCGCCCAAAAGCCGCCGCTCACGATCCCGATGGCCGAATCACCAATGGCCGGCAGCGACAGCGCGTCGGCGATGAAGGTCGACAGCAAAGGCAGGTTCTTCGACATGCCGGCTTGGGCGTACTGCTTGGCAAACGCCACGCCCAGACCACCGGGGAAGAATGCAAATACCGCATCAGGCTTGGCTGCAGAGACCTGCGACAGCTCGGCCGAAAAATCCATCTGCGTCAGCGAGGTGTAGACCTCGTCTGCCAGCGGCCCCTTGTAATAACGCTTGAAGCCCGCAACGATGTCCTTGCCGGCCTGGTAGTTGGGCGCCAGCACAAAGACTTTTTTATAGCCCTTGTCTTTTGCGTACTGGCCCACGGCCTCCGCCGCCTGGTCACCCTGCCAGGAGGTGATGAACTGGTAAGGCGAACACTGGCTGCCAGCGATCTGCGACGGGCCCGCATTCGACCCAACCAGAAAGACTTCCTTGTCGGTCACGTACTTGTGCACGGCCATCATGATGTTGGAGAAAGACACGCCGGTGATGATGGGCACGTTTTCTTTTTCAATGAGGCGACGCGCGGCCTGGTTGGCCACGTCCGGCTTGAGCTGGCTGTCTTCCTTGACCAGCTGCACCGGCACGCCGCCCAGCTTGCCGCCGTTGCGCTCAAGCAGCAAATTGAAGCCATCGAGCTGGTCTTGGCCCACGCCAGCCGTGGGGCCTGACAGCTCCCCCATGAAACCGATCTTTATCGGCGTCGTCTGCGTCCAGCCGGTGACCAGCGAGAGCATGAGGCCGGCGCCGGCCAGGCATTGAATCACTTGTCTTTTCATCACTGTCTCCGTTTATGAATTCGTGAAATGGTGATTTCAAACACTCGCGGGTGCAGCTCGAACCACCTTGATGGGCACCGCTGGCGTCTCGATGGCGGCGTCTACTTTGACCATGCGTTCGATGGCCCGGCGCATGCGCACCGGACCCGCATCCACACTCAACAGCACCGGCTTCATCTCCCAGAAGTCGTTGTCGCCAATGGCCGCCTGTTGTGCGTTGATGATGGGTTTGTCCTGGGCCTCAAATGCGTGACGGCGCAGGGCGGAAAACTTCGCAGCCTCATCGGGCGTCATCCGGGTGCCCGGCGGCATCGCGGCGGCGAAGTGGTAGTGCACCGTTTTCTCCGACTCGGGTGTGAGGATGTGCACGCCGTAATACCAGCCGTGGTCTTCACGCTTGCCGCCCACTTCATGCACGCCGGAGTCCAACAGAAAGCAGCTTGGCGGAATCCAGGTCATGTTGGTCCACATGTCCACCGGCTTGCTGTCGCGGCGATACACCATGTCGAAGATGGGTGGTACTGAAATGTTGGGCATCCAGCGGTTGCAGTGGATCTTGCCGCCCTCTTCCTTGAGCACCTGGTCGGCGCCAACCTGTTCGGGGCTGCCCAGGTAGCCGTCATGCAGATAGGTGATGTGGCTCAGGTCAAGCAGGTTTTCGCCCATCAGTTCGTAGTTGGCCTCGATGTGGAGGTAGCCACGACTGGTGGCAAAGCCAGCTTCGGACTCGAGCACGCTGTAGTCGGGAATGGTCACGGGATCCGCGGCCTGGCTGCCCATCCAGATCCACAGCATGCCGTGCTTTTCGGCGACCGGATAAGAGCGCACCTTGGCTGCCGCCGGCACCTTGCCGTCGCCGTGCGGGTTCTTCACGCACTTGCCCGAACAGTCGAAGGTAAGGCCGTGGTAGGCACATTCGATGGAATCCCCGACGATTTTCCCGAGGTGAAGCGGAATGAAACGATGCGGGCAACGGTCTTGCAACGCGACGGCCGTACCGTCTTCCTTGCGGTAAAAGACCACCATTTCACTGAGCAGTTTTCGGTGAAACATCTCACCGGACTTAACTTCGTTGCCCCAGCAGGCCACGTACCAGGCATTTTTGATGAAGGCCATTCCAGGCTCCTTTGCTAAAGAATAAATTCAGACTGAATTTTCACATACAGAGCGCACGGTTTGTAAGTTAATCGGAAGAATTTTCTAGGGGTTGACCCGCATACGGGGTCCATAATCACGGCTTTCGAACCCATCAACACTCAAAAGGTTTACCGGATGGCCAGTCCCCAGATCAAACGCGCATCGCCGGCATTCGAGCCTGCGAAAAAGACGGCGACTGTGAAGGCCGTGAAAGCGGTCCGTCGCACCCAGGAGGACCGCAGCCGCACCACCAAGGAGAAGCTGCTGGCCGCCACCATCCAAGTGCTTTTGCGCGATGGCTACAGCGGCCTGACGATGAAGGAGGTGGCCAAGGCCTCGGGCGTATCCAACGGTGCGCTGATGCACCACTATGCCAACAAGGCCGAGCTCGTCGTCGAGGCGACGGCCATGGTGTATGAGGAAGCCATCGTGCGGGGACAGCGCATGGCGCAGACCGCCGGTGCGGCTGAAAAGCCCATTGAAGGCTTCATCACCGACTGCCTGAGCGTCTACTTTGACTGGCCCTTCCTGGCGGCGCTCGAAAGCATCGTCGTCGCACGCACCGACCCGGACCTGATGGCCAGGATCCTGCCGGTGATGGAGCGTTACCGCGTCACCTGCGACGACATCTGGATGGGTGTATTCAAAAAAGCCGGCGTACCCACCAAGCGGGCCCGCGTGCTGCTGAACCTGAGCCTGAACCTCGTCCGGGGCATGGGCTTAAACCGTCTCTGGCGACATGACGACGCGCATTACCAGATCTACCTCAAGGAATGGATCACGATGGCGAACCAGCAGCTGGCGCAGCTGAAGTAGTGAACTCGCCGCCGCACCTCACTCGGCATCGGGCTGGCGCGCAGGAGCCGCCGCAGCGAAAGCAGGCAGTGCCTGGCATGTGTTGAATATCGCGGTCAATGTCGGGCAGCCCGACAAATCAACATTGAAACGCTGGGCGCTGAAAACCTGGGGCACCAGGCAGCAGTCGGCCATTGTCGGCGTGTCGCCAAAACAGAAAGCGCCGGTGCGGTCGTGCTGCTGAATTTGCGCTTCGATCGCCTCCAGGCCCAAAGTGATCCAGTGTGCGATCCATTCGCTTTTCTTTTCTTCCGAAATCTCCATGGAGCCGGTCAGATACTTCAGCACCCGCAGGTTGTTGATCGGGTGAATGTCGCAGGCAATGCCCAGCGACAACTGGCGCACAAAAGCCCGATCAGCCGGCGACGGCGGCAGCAGCGGCACCTGCGGATAAACCTCGTCGAGGTATTCCATGATCGCCAGTGACTGACTGATCTGCACGCCCTCCTCGCTCAACACCGGCACCAACGCCTGCGGGTTGATGGCGCGAAACGCGTCGCCAAACTGTTCGCCGCCATGGCGGTTGAGGTGAATGAACACATGCTCGGCCTGAAGACACTTGAGGTTCATCGCGATGCGCACGCGGTACGCTGCCGAGCTGCGAAAGTAGGTGTGAAGGATACGGCCCATTCAGACTCCGAGGTATTGGTGCACGATTTCAGGCTGGCCGCGCAGGTCGTCCGAGGTCCCCTGCCAGACGACGCATCCCTTTTCAATGACAAAGTGCCGGTCAGCCAGACCCATCAGCGCCTTCACGTTCTTGTCGATGACGATCTGCGACAGCCCGTCCTGCTTGAGCTCGGCCAGTGCGCGCCAGATCTCGTGGCGGATGACCGGTGCCAGGCCCTCGGTGGCCTCATCGAGCACCAGCAGCCGCGGATTCGTCATCAGCGCGCGGCCGATGGCCAGCATCTGCTGCTCGCCCCCCGACAGCTGCGACCCCAGGTTGCCGCGGCGCTCTTTCAGCCGCGGGAAGAAGGCGTAGACACGGCCCAGGTCCCAGGTCTTGCCGCGGCCCTTTTGGTCGTCGCGGGCGGTGGCGACCAGGTTTTCTTCCACCGAGAGGTTGGGGAAAACCTGCCGGCCCTCGGGCACCAGCGCCAGGCCCTGGCGCGCGATGCGGTGCGAGGGCAACTGGTCGACGCGATGGCCGGCCACGTGCACGCTGCCGGCCGCCACCGGCAGCATGCCGAACAGGCACTTGACGGTGGTGGAGCGGCCCATGCCGTTGCGGCCGAGCAGCGTGACGACTTCGCCGGCGCCGACTTCAAAGGAGATATCGAACAGCGCCTGCGCATGGCCATAGGAAGCCTGCAGGCCTTGGACGGATAAAAACGGGTTCATGATGGGGTCCTCGCGCACGTCATGCTTCGGCCTCTTCTTCGCCGAGGTAGACCGCCCGCACTTCCGGGTGGTTGCGGATTTCATCGGGCGTTCCGGTGAACAGAATCTTGCCGTAGACCAGCACGCTGATGCGGTCGGCCAGCGCAAACACCGCGTCCATGTCGTGCTCGACCAGCAGGATGGTGTACTGGCGTTTCAGGCGTTGCAGCAGGGCGACGACGGCGGCGGACTCCTGCACGCTCATGCCGGCCATGGGCTCGTCGAGCAGCAGGAACTTCGGCCCCGCGGCCAGGCTCATCGCGAGCTCCAGCTGGCGTCGCTCGCCGTACCCCAGGTCGCCGGCCATCACGTGGAGCCGGTGCGTGAGGCCGCTCGCCTCCAGCGCTTCTTCGGCGAACTGGCGCGCTTCCTTGCCGGCCAGCATCGGCGCCCAGAACTTGAAGGCGTGCTGGCGCGAGCCGAGCGCCGCAAACGTTGCATTCTCCAGCACGCTGAAGTCCTCAAAAATCGAGGTGATCTGATAAGACCGCAGCAGGCCGCGTACCGCGCGTTTGTGGATAGTCAGCGCGGACACATCGGCACCGTTGAACCAGACGCTGCCGCTGTTCGGTGCGAGCTCACCCGACAGCTGGTTGATCAGCGTCGTCTTGCCGGCGCCGTTGGGGCCGATGATGGCGTGGAGCTCGCCCTCGCCGATGTCGAGCGACACGGCGTCGGTGACCAGCAGCGCGCCGTAGCGCTTGGTGAGGGAGTCGGTGCGAAGTACGCTGGCCATCACAGGGCTCCCTTCGCCACACCCGTCGCCGCCACAGCCGCTGCGGTGGTGGTCGTGGTAGTGGGCGTGGTAGTAGTGGTAGAGATGATTTTGGCGGGCTGCTTTCCACGGGAATCGAAGCGCTGCAGCAGGCCGATGATGCCGCGCTTGCCCAGGAGGGCGACGATGACGATGAGCGGGCCGAAGATGACCATCCAGTGATCGGTGAAGCCTTTCAGGACCTCTTCAAGACCCAGGAAGACCAGCGCGCCCATCAAGGGGCCGAACACCGTGCCAAGACCGCCGATCACCACGATGACGATCAGCTCGCCGGAGACCGCCCAGGCCAGGGTGCTGGGCGAGGCGAAGGCATTGAGGTTGGCCAGCAGCAGACCGGCCACGCCGCACAACATGCCCGACATCACATAGGCCAGCAACTGGTAACGCAGCACCGGGATGCCGGCGGCATTGACCCGGCGCGCGTTCTGTTTGGCGCCGCGGATCACCATGCCGAAGGGCGCGGTGCGCAGCCTGGCGAGCCACCAGATCGACAGCACCAGCACGACAAAGGCGACGACGTAGACACTGGTCGCGGACGACAGATCGAGCGGGCCGAAGCGGCTGGTCTGCGCGATGGACATGCCGTCATCGCCGCCGTAGTTCTTCAGGCTGACGAACAGAAAGTAACCCATCTGCGCGAAGGCCAGCGTGATCATGATGAAGGCGATGCCGGTGGTGCGCAGGCTGATGGCGCCCGTGACCAGCGCGACCAGGCCGCACACGCCCAGGCACAGCGCCAGGTGCACCCAGCCGTTGCCGACCCCATAAAAAGATGCCAGGCCGACGGCATAGCCCCCCAGTCCGAGGAAGAGCGAATGCCCGAAGCTGACCAGCCCGCCGTAACCCAGCGCGATGTTCAGCGCGCAGGCAGCGATCGCGTAGATGATGATGCGCGCAAAGAAGGCCACATAAAACTGCTGGCCGGTGGCCTGCGCCACCAAGGGAACGGTCGCCAGCAGCAGCAATACCAGCAGGGGAACCCAGGCGCTGGGCCGTGAAATAAGGGGAGTCATCGCCATCACCTTCACCTGTTCGCCGGAAAAAGACCTTGCGGCCGCCACGCCAGCACCACCGCCATCAGCAGGTACACCAGCATGGAGGCCAGCGCCGGGCCGGCGGCATCGGCGAACGAGCGCTCGGTGACCTGCCGCAGCATGAAGGGCAAAAATACGCGGCCCATGGTGTCGACGATGCCGACGATGAGCGCCGCATAAAACGCGCCGGTGACCGAGCCGATGCCGCCGATGACGATGACGACCAGCGTGGTGATCAGCACCGACTCGCCCATGCCGGACTGCACCGACAGGATGGGTCCTGCCATCGCGCCGGCCAGGCCCGCGAGCATGGCGCCGACCGCAAACAGCATGGCGTTGAGCAGGCGAATGTTGACGCCCAGGGCCGCCACCATCGCAGGGTTGACGGCGCCGGCGCGGATCAGCATGCCCACGCGGGTCTTGTTGATCAGCAGCCAGGAAGCTATCGCCACCGCCAGACCGACGATGATGATGGCGAACCGGTAGGCCGGGTAGCTGAAGCCGCCGATGTCGATGGCGCCGCCGAGGAATTGCGGCACCTGCAGAAATACCGGCTGCGCTCCCCAGATGATGCGCACCAGTTCGTTGAAGAACAGCACCAGGCCGAAGGTGGCCAGCACATGGTCGAGGTGGTCGCGGCGGTACAGGCGCGCGACGGCGACGAACTCCAGCGCCAGGCCCAGCAGCAGCGAGCCCAGCATGGCCGCCAGCACGGCCAGCCCGAAGGAGCCGGTGTACTGGAAGGCCGTGGCCGCGAAGTACGCGCCCATCATGTAGAGCGAGCCGTGCGCCAGGTTGACGAAGCTCATGATGCCGAAGACCAGCGTCAGGCCTGCAGCCAGCAGAAACAGCAGGACGCCGTACTGCAGGCCGTTGAGCAGTTGCGCAAAAACAAGCGTGCTGTTCATGGCGTCACTTCAGCGCGCATTGCGCGTGGTAGGCATCGGTCTGCCGGGTCAGCGGCGTTGCGACGAGCTTTCCGGCGACGTTGCTGCCGCTCTTGATGGTCTCGAACGCGTAGTAGTTCTGCACCGGCAGGTTGTTGTTGTTGAACGCGAACGGGCCGCGCACCGACTTGAACTCACTGCCGGCCGCCTTGACTGCGACGGCAAGCGCCTTGGCATCGCCGGCCTTGGCTTTGCCGAGCGCGATGTTCAGAATATTGGCCGCGTCGTAGGCCGTTGCCGCGTATTCGCTGGGAGTACGTTTGTACTTGCGCTCGAAGTCGGCGACGAATTTCTTGCTCTCCGGCGTGTCGAGCGCCGCGTCCCACATCGCACCGCTGACGCTGCCCACCGCTGCATCATGCAGGCCCGGCAAGGTCGTGCCATCAACAGTGAAGACGGAATACAGGGGCACCTTGGCCATCAGGCCGGCCTGGCTCATCTGCTTGATGAAGTTGACGCCCATGCCGCCAGGGTAGAACACAAACACCGCATCGGGCTTGGCTGACTGCAGTTGCGCGAGCTCGGCCGAGTAATCGGGCTGGTTCACCTGTGTGTAAACCTCGTCCACGATCTGGCCCTTGAAGTAGCGCTTGAAGCCGGTCATCATGTCCTTGCCGGCCTGGTAGTTGGGCGCCATCAGGTAGACCTTTTTCAGGCCCTTGTCCTGGGCAAACTTGCCCATGGCTTCGGCGGCGCCGTCGTTTTGCCAGGCGGCGGAAAACACATTGGCCTTGCAACCCGCACCGGCCAACGGTGACGGGCCGGCATTGGTGGCGATGGCCACGGTGCCCGACTCGACGATGCGCGGCAGGCTGGCCATCAGCACGTTGGAAAAACTCAGGCCCACGATGGCATCGACCTTGTCCTTGTCGATGAACTTGCGCACGATCTGGCTGCCGATTTCCGGCTTGAGCTGGTCGTCTTCCTTCAGTATGGTGGCGGGTTGACCGCCGAGCTTTCCGCCCAGTTGCCCGACTGCCAGCATGAACCCGTCGACCTGGTCCTGACCCACGATGGCCTGCGGGCCCGACAAGGGCGCCATGATGCCGATGGTGGCGGCTGCGGCGAGCTGGCTGGCGCCTGCAAGTGCCATACCCGCCAGGGCGGCGAGCGCGGTGCGGCGAATGGAAGTCGTGGGTGTCGTAGTCATGTTCTCTTGTCTCATGTTGTGTAGATAGGGTGAGGGAAGGATGGGGCTGCTGCGGGGTCAGTCAGACATCTGCACAAATACGCGCCCGCCTTCGATGCGCACGGGGTAGCTGCGAACATCCTCCGTGACCGGCGCACAGGTGCCACGGCCATTGCGCACGTCGAACTTGCCTTGATGCAGTGGGCATTCAATTTCATAGCCGTCAAGAAAGCCGTCGCACAGCCGCGCATGGCCGTGGGTACAAATGTTGTCGGTGGCAAAAATACTGCCTTCAACCTTGTAGAAGGCAATGTCCCGGCCGCCGACCTGCAGGCCGATCACATCGTCTTCGGGCACACCGTCTTCTTCGGTGGCGTCAATCCAGTTGGAATTGCTCATGGTTTAAATCGGGTAAATGATGGAATTCGGAATCATTTCGCTGTCGTACACGCAGTAGCGCGACGAGAACTTCAGACCTTCCGGCGTGCGCTCGATCACGTCGATGTAGCGGCCGACGTTGAAGACGGTCGATTCCTGCGACAGCTTGGTACGAAAGACCGCGTAGTTGGCCTCGGCCTCGAAACGGTTGTTGCCGGCCTTGTGGATCAGCGGCGCGCCGACGACGTGGCGCTGGTAGTAGGGGTCATGGAACAGCGTCTCGCGGATGCCATAGACGCGGTCTTTCAGCATGCCCTTGCTTTCAAAAAGCAGGGTGGCCAGCGGGAAGCCGCGTTCATGGTTTTCACGCGGGATCAGCTTGTAGGTGCAGTTTTCGGTGAAGAACTCGGGCCACAAATCCCAGTCGCCCGAATCGACCGCCCGGGCGTAATCGGCATATAACTGCGCAACCTGCAGGTAGTCTTCAAAATTGATGTTGACAGCGGTACTCATTGTGTAACCTCCACGCTATGCGTTGCGGTATTCGCCTTGGGAGCGGCCCGGCGGCTCATGCTTCAGCCTCCATCACTTCGCGCCAGTATTGGTACATGCCGCGTATCAGTGTTTCGGTGACCATGTGGTCGGTGTCCTCGACCGTGCGCCCGCCCAGTTCGGCCAGGGTGCGATGGAACGGCTTTTGCTCGAAGCCTTGCTGCGAGAACTCGATCACCTCGCCGTCGTCGGCCGACACGAAGCCGGCCGGGCCGAACAGGTTGGCCTGGCGCAGCCGGCGCTGCGTCATCTCTTCCGTGTCGTCCGCGAAGCCGAAATGCGTCCACACGAAGTCGAAGGAGCCGTGGCCGTCGGGCTGGATGTGGCGCGTTGACACGCTGTTGACCTGCTGCTGCAGGATGACGCTGGGAAAAAGCGTCATCATCACCGCGGTCGGGCCGCCCCACCAGGGCTCGGGCACGATGTCGAGGAAGCGCGGGTCGTTGAGCTCCATGCTCTCCTTGAAGCTGGACACCTGGGTGACCTGATCGGCCTTGCCCGACTGTCCGCGCGTGGAAATCATGGCCGCGTGGCGGTGGCGTGCGTCCATCTTCAGTTCGGACTTGTTGTCAGCGCGCCAGAGACCGAAAGTGACAAACCAGGTGTGCAGCAGGCCGGGATGGTATGGGTCCTTGATGTTCTCTTGCATCAGCTTCCAGTTGCCCGGAATACGCTGGCGGTTGTAGCCCAGGATCTTCAGTTCGCGGCCGTCGAAGAGGCGGTCGAAATAGCCGAGGATGACCGGTCCGAGGAAATCTTCGAGCGATTCGATGTCGTGATCGAAACTGGCAAACACCACGCCGCCGCGCGTCGCGACCTTGAGCTTGTTGAGGCCATGGTCGGTGGTCTTGAAGTCCGCCGGCATGCCGCCGTTGACCTTGCCGTCCTGCTTGACGCCGCGGCGAAACGGCACCCCCTGCAGATCGCCCTTCAGCGTGTAGCTCCACTGGTGGTACGGGCAGACAAACTCTTTTTTGTTGCCATGGCGTTCTCGGCAGAACTGCATGCCGCGGTGGGCGCAAACGTTCTCGACCACACTGACGCCGCCGTCGGCATCGCGCACCATGATCACCGAGCGCTCTCCGACCACCGTGCGCTTGAAGTCGCCGGCGTTGGGAATCTCGGCATCAAGGCCGACGTAGTTCCAGTGTTTGTTGTAGAAGAAGCGTTCAAGCTCTTTCTTGTGCTGGTCCGGGTCGGTGTACGCCATGAAGGGAATCCTGCTGGTGCCTTCGGATTCCCAATGGATCTTGACGGGGAAGGTTCCGGTGGATGCGGTGGTCGATGCAGTCATCGCTGTCTCCTTGGTTTCCGTTTTTCCGTTTGCCGTTTTCCGCGCCTGCGAATCAGGCCTTCACCGCGACCGTGATGCCGGCCAGGCCCGCGATGTCGCCCTGCATCACGTCGCCCGCAACCACGGCGTTCACGCCCTCGGGGGTGCCGGTCATGATGATGTCGCCGGGCTCCAGCGTTTCGTATTCGGACAGGTAGGCAATGCATTCCGAAACCGACCAGATCAGCTTGGCAATGTCCGACGACTGACGGGCGTCGCCATTGACGGTGACGCTGATAACGCCTTCAACCACATGGCCGCTGTCGGCCACGCGTGACAGCGCGCCGACAGGTGCCGACAGCGCGAAGGACTTGCCGAACTCCCAGGGGCGGCCCTTGTCGCGCGCGTCGAGCTGCAGGTCGCGGCGCGTCATGTCCAGGCCCACGCCGTAGCCGTAAACATGGTCCAGCGCATCGGCCACAGCGATGTCGCGGCCGCCCGTGCCGAGGGCGACGACGAGTTCAATTTCGTGGTGGAAGTTCTTCGTTTTCGGCGGATAGGGGATGCTGACGGGCGACGATGCATCGACTGCTGCGTTGGCCGGCTTCATGAAAAAGAACGGCGGGTCGCGGTCAGGGTCTTTGCCCATCTCGCGCGCATGCGCGGCGTAGTTTCGGCCCACGCAGAAGATCCGGTTGACGGGGAAGCGTTCGCTGATGCCTGCTACGGCGAGCGTCGGAATGGTGGCGGGTTCGATGGCGTAGTTCATGTGGTGGTGTTCTGTAGCAAAGTGGCAAAGTGGCAAAGTGGCAAAAGGTTGAAGGATTTTCAAGCGCGGTGTTCGCGCCACAGGCCGAGGGCCTGCTGCACGGGTCGGTCTGAATAGCTGAAGAGCACGGTCTCGGGACCGGCGCGGAACTGGTGGCTGTGCCAGGACGGCACCACCAGCACGTCGTTTTCATCGAGGCGAACGGTCTTGCCTTCGACGGTTGCTTCGGCGCTGCCGCTGAGGCACACGTACACCGTGCCGTCGGTGCAGCGATAAGGCCGCGTCTCGAAACCTGCGGGAATCAGCTGGGAGAACGCCGCGATCGTCGGCATCGGCGAGCGGCCGGTGGCGGGGTTGATGTAGCGCTGCTTGTGGCCGAAGTGCGCGTCGGGCGTACCACCGGCTATGGTTTTCAGCGAGGCCAGCGTGCGCTCCCAGGGATAAACAAACACCTTGGTCGGCTCGGCGGGCTGCTGGTAGAAATCGACCGGGACCATGTTGGAGCCGTAACGCGCCAGCGCATCGCCTTCCGGCCGGACGACGGCCTGGTAGTCGCTGTTGCTTTTCTCCGCAAATCCGGCATCGAGGAAGCGCACGATGGGAATGTCCAGGCCGTCGAGCCATACCACTGGCTGGTCGCCCACGTTGCCATGGTCGTGCCAGGTCCAGGCCGGCGTGATGATGAAGTCACCGCGGCGCATCGTCGTGCGTTCGCCATCGACTGCGGTGTAGGCGCCCTCGCCGTCCAGCACCAGCCGCAACGCGGACTGGGTGTGGCGGTGGGCCGGTGCCACTTCGCCGGGCATGATGAGCTGCAGGCCGGCATACAGCGACTGCGTGATGCAGGACTGGCCGCGCAGCGCGGGATTTTCCAGGATCAGCACGCGGCGCTCAGCCTCGGCCGCGCTGATCAGCGTGCCAGCCTCCATCACACGGTCGCGCACGTCGGCGTACTTCCACAGATGCGAGACCGCCGGCGACTTGGGCGAGTGCGGCACCAGCGCGCCCAGCACTTCCCAGAGCGGCGTCATGTTGTCGGCGCCAATGCGGTCGTAGTAGTCTTTGCGGCTCAGCTGGGATTCGAGGTCGGGATTTCTGGCGTTCATGGCTATTCCTGTTGATTTTTCAAGTGCCGCTGGCGTAAAACGCGTCGGCATAAATTTGTTCGGCAAGCACGCCCATCTGGCGCACCAGCAAGGTGGTGGCCTCAACCATGGGCGGCGCGCCGCAGAGGTAGGCGCGAACGCCTTCGAGGCTGGACCAGTCCTGGGCGATGGCTTCCGTGACCAGGCCGGTGCGGCACCCGGGCGCCTGGCCGGACGTGACTACGACGTGCACATGCAGTTGCGGATGTTGGCGCTGAAGCTCTGCCAGCCATTCGCGGCCGTAGATGTCGCGTTCCGAGCGAACACCAAAATAGAGATGGATGCTGTTGCGCATGCCTTCGGCAATGACGCCGCGGATGATGGACAGGATAGGCGCGAGGCCTGTGCCGCCGGCCACGCACAGCATCGGACCCTCATGCTTGCGACGCAGGTAGGCCGAGCCCAGCGGGCCGCTGACGCGCACCGCGTCGCCAACCTTCAGCGTGTTGGCGATGTAGCCGGTGACCCGGCCATCGGGGACCAGGCGCACATGGAATTCCAGCTCATCCTCCGCACACAGGCCGGCCATCGAATACGGCCGGATGTGGTCAGGCGTGAACTGAAGCTGCGCGTACTGGCCGGGTGAAAACGCGAGGGGCTTGGCGGCCTTCAGCCGGATCCGTTTGATGTCGTGGGTCTGGTCTTCTACCGCCACGACCGTGGCTTTGACGATTTTTGCCGCATGCACCACGACCTCGTCAGGTTCGGGGATTTCGACAGTGCAGGATTCAGTCAGAAAGGTCTGGCACGCCAGCACATAACGGTCTTCAGTCACCAGCGGGCGCTGCGCTTCCCGGCCCGAGTCGAGCACATGCCCCTCGACAACCTTGCAGCGGCAGGTGCCGCAACGCCCGGCCATGCAGCTGTACGACACCGGCACGTCGTTTGCGCGCAGGGCGTCCAGCAAATTGACGCCGGCGGTAACGCTCAGCGTGCGCTGGAGGGGACGTACAAAAATTTCCATCAGGTCTTGTCTCGTGGAGAAATTGCTTTTGCAACGACGGCGGAAACCGTGGTTGCTATGGCGGTGATCTTCGGCCGCGGGGCATAATCAGTCAATACAATGACGTCAATGTTTGATATCATTTAAATCAATAATCATGCGCGGAACGTAGATCGGAGACGCAGATGGAACTCCAGGACATCGACCTGAACTTGCTGGTCATCTTCAACCAGTTGTTGACCGAAAGAAAAGTCTCGAAAGTCGCCGAGAACCTCGGCCTCGGGCAACCCGCTGTCAGCAACGCGCTGGCGCGCCTGCGCAAGCTTTTTGGCGACGAACTTTTCCTGCGCACGTCCAGTGGCATGCAGCCCACGCCTTTCGCCGACCAGTTGGCCGAATCGATAGGCTACGCGCTGGGCATGATCCACGGCGCGGTCAACGCCAGGAATTCATTCGACCCTGCAACCAGCAAGCGGACCTTCTCCATCGGGATGACCGACATCGGCGAAATCTACTTCCTGCCCCTTTTGATGGAAAAGATCCAGAAGGTGGCGCCGGCCGTGTCTATCAGCACAGTACGCAATACCAGCATTAACCTGAAGGACTCCATGGAGGCAGGCCATATCGATCTGGCCATCGGACTGCTGCCCCAACTCAAGGCCGGCTTCTTCCAGCAGCGATTGTTCACTCAGCAATATGTCTGCATGTTCAGACAGGGGCACCCGCTGGACAAGAAAAAAATCCTGCCGTCGGATTTTTTTGCGGCGGACCATGTGGCGATTGTTTCGGCAGGTACAGGCCACGGGATGGTCGATGAAATACTGGACAAAAATTCACCACAGCGGAAGGTGAGATTGACCGTACCGCATTTTGTGGCGGTGGGTCACATTCTTCAGTCAACGGAGCTTGTGGCCACCGTGCCAGAACGCCTCGCAGAACGAATGGCCGTACCTTTCAACCTGAAATACGTCGCACACCCCATCAAGCTTCCGCAGATTGCCATCAATCTGTTCTGGCATGCCAAGTACCACAAAGACCCCGCCAATCAGTGGTTGCGGGGCCTCATCTTCAACATGCATGCAGATGGGTAGTCAGGGGTAGTTGGCTTCATGGCCGAGTGGGTGTAGTACTCTTTTTTGTGAGGCCTGAAGGCGTCGGCGGGCTTGACATCAGCGGTGCACTCCAACTCCGATAAACTTTTCCATTCAGCGGATGTCCGCGCAGGCGTCCCGAACACACCCGCGCAGCCAGCGATGCGCCGGATCGGCATCCAGCCGCGGGTGCCAGAGCAATGACACCGTGATCTCCGGCGTGGCGACCGGAAGGGGAAAACTGTGCATGCCGGCGCGCAGGCTCCCGGTATGCCGTTCGGGAACCGTGGCGATCAGGTCGGAGGCCCGGGCCAGCGCCAGCGCAGCCGAAAAGCCACCGACGATGGTGGCGATCTCCCTTTGCAGCCCGAGCGGCACCAAGGCTTCATCCACCGGCTCCGCGCCCAGACCCCGCCGCGAGACGCCGATGTGCCTGCCGGCCGCATAACGGGCCGGCGTGATCTCGCCCTGGCTCAGCGGGTGCCCCGCTCGCACGACGCCAATGAAGCGGTCCCGGAACAAGGCCTGCACGCGCAGCTCCGGAGCCGTCGCCCTGCCCACCACGCCGGTTTCCAGGTCGACGGTCCCGTCGCGCAGCGGCGTGCTGTCTTTGTCCAGCTTCTGCACGAAGCACAGCCGCACGCCGGGCGCCTCCTGGCCGACGCGGGCAATGAGCGCTGGCCCGAAGTTCTCCACAAAGCCTTCGCGGGTCCGCAGCGTGAAGGTTCGGACCAGCTTTTTGAGCTTGAGCTTCTCCACAGGGCGCAGCACCGCTTCCGCGTCCTGCACGAGCTGGCCGACCTGCTCGCGCAGTGCTATCGCCCGGGGTGTGGGAACGAGACCACGCCCGGCCCTGACCAGCAGCGGATCGCCCGTGGTCTCGCGCAACCGCGCCAGCGCCCGGCTCATCGCCGACGGGCTGAGCCGCAAGCGCCGGGCCGCGCGCGCAACGCTGCCTTCCGCGAGCAGCACATCCAGCGTGACCAGCAGGTTGAAATCGGGTGTCGCCATACGTCGACCATAGCGCAGTTTGGCGATGACATGGCGTCAAACGCACGAATAAAGTGCAAATGGTGCGCCTTCCGCTATGCCAGGCAAAGAACTACGCTTGCATATCAGCTCCATGTCGGAGTCGCCAGTAAACGGAGCAGAAAGCGGAGTTCATGTTGAAGTTAATCATTGCAGAACGGGATGAGGCAGTCGCCGGAAGTGAAGGAAAAAGTGGAAGTTCGGAGCGGACATCTTCGGTTCGGTGGGCGCTCGCCGCCCTTTCGCTGTCCATGTTGCTGTCCTCGCTCGGCACCAGCATCGCCAATGTGGGCTTGCCGACCCTGGCACAGTCGTTCAACGCCTCCTTCGAGGAAGTCCAGTGGGTCGTCCTCGCGTATCTCCTCGCCATCACCACCCTGATCGTCAGCGTCGGACGGCTCGGTGACATCACCGGCCGGAAGCGGCTGCTGCTGGCCGGCATCTTCCTGTTCACGGTGGCCTCGGTCCTGTGCGGCATCGCGCCCACGCTCTGGCTGCTGATTGCCGCCCGGGCGGCACAGGGCCTCGGAGCAGCCGTCATGATGGCCCTCACCATGGCGTTTATCGGTGAGACGGTTACCAAGGCAAAGACCGGTAGTGCCATGGGCCTGCTCGGAACCATGTCCGCGATGGGCACCGCGCTCGGTCCATCGCTTGGTGGCATTCTGATCGCCGGACTCGGCTGGCAGGCCATCTTCCTCGTCAATGTACCGTTGGGTATCCTGACTTTTCTTCTCGCGCATCACTACCTGCCCGCTGATCGCCGGGGGCCGAGGACTGACGGCGCCGGTTTCGACCCTATGGGCACGCTGCTGCTGGCCCTGACGCTCGCGGCTTATGCACTCGCCATGACCATTCGTCATCATGACGGGCGCGGCAGTTTCGGTCCGCTCAACATGGCGCTGCTGTTGGCGGCTGTCTTCGGAGTCGGCCTCTTCGTACGCGCCGAGGCGAGAGCCGCATCCCCTTTGATCCGCTTGGCGATGTTCCGCGATCCAGGCTTAAGTGCAAGCCTCGCCATGAGCGCGCTCGTCTCGACGGTGATGATGGCAACGCTGGTGGTCGGGCCGTTCTATCTCTCCCGCGCGCTCGGGCTCAACGCGGCGCTTGTCGGGCTCGTCTTGTCGGTCGGTCCGTTTGCCGCCGCGCTGACCGGTGTGCCGGCCGGACGCATGGCAGACCGTTTTGGCGCACAACGCATGACCATCGTTGGGCTCATCGCCATAACGGCCGGCTCCTTCGCGCTATCCATGGTGCCGGCGACGCTCGGCATCCCCGGCTACATCGCCCCCATCGTCGTCATCACCGTCGGCTATGCGCTGTTCATGACGGCCAACAACACCGCCGTCATGACCGATATCCGTCCGGACCAGCGAGGCGTCATTTCCGGCATGCTCAGCCTGTCGCGCAATCTCGGGCTCATCACCGGTGCATCCGTGATGGGCGCTGTGTTCGCGCTCGCATCGGCGACGACCGACATCACAACGGCGCATCCCGAGGCTGTTGCCACCGGCATGCGGATCACGTTCGCAGTCGCGGCGATTTTGATCGCCGTCGCGCTCGCCATCGCGGTTGGAACTTACCGCCGCACATGGCGCAATCGGGCGCTTGCTCCTGGAGCAGCGTTGCAGGCGAACCAGAGAGATTCGGGATGACCTTGCGGCGCTTGAAGGCTTTTCTGATCAAGGTCCAGGCCAGTTTCATTGCAGGAGTCTATAACGCACGATCGCTCAAGCCAACTTGCGTGTAGATGTCGTTCACATGTTGCTTCACATGTTCTGGCGTCGTGTCATTTTCAGGCGCATGACGCCATCCGAGCGCATCGCGCGCGTAAGACCCCAGTTCTTCGTCGGTGTCACCAGTAGAGCCGCTGATGCCATACGCACCCACCAATTCGTCTCCGATAAAGACTGGTGCCGACCCACCAGAGGCGAATACTTGACCGTTGGTGAAGACGGATGCGTTGACCAGCATTTGTGGGTTTCGCTCTTTGAACCATTTTTGAATCACTCGTCCGTCAGCAAAACGTGGACTCATGGATCTAAATGCGGCAACAGTGAACGCCTTTGCTCGCGCAGCATCTGGCGTGATAAACCCTGCCTTGTCCATGCGTTCGAGTGCGATCAGGTTCCCTTCAGGACCGACAATTGCAACAGATACATCTACTCCAAGTTCGGCTGCGCGCTCCGAGACAATTTGCATAAACCTTCGGCATTCGGAAATCAATAGTTTGGCCATGTGGGAGTTTGCTTTACTTCAATATGAAAATATCTATCGGGCGGTTGGCATCACTAAACTTATGGCAAAGAAATGCAAACGTACTAAACGGGATGCAAACCCTTTTTTCGAAGAATCTTCCTGGACTCGTTGGTATGCAGAAAATCAATCAGCGCTTGTAAACCTTGCTTGTGCGTCGATCTGGAAAACATAGTTGCGCTGTAAGTCATGGTTTTTTCAAACTCCGGTGGAAGGTCAAGAACCTGAACTCCCGGTATCGGCAGCAGCTCACCAATTTGTTGAATCCCTATGGCTGCATCGCCCCTGGCGACAATCGAGGCGACCGGTTCACCCGGAGCAGGTGCAATTCGTTTTGCAAGGATGGGTTCTGCGACTCCGTATCGTTCGAGCACCTTCACAAAGTGGATACCGCTGGAGCCTGCGCTATATGAGATCGTTGGCAGATCCAACAGGACGTCAATCAGTTTCTTCGCAGTACTAATATCAGGTCTGGGGGTGCGCAACGCAAAGGCAGCACCACTACGTGACGTTGCAAAATTCGATCGTGATTGACTGGTTAATGTGTTTGATTCGATAAGCCGGTCCGACAACTCTTCTGGACCTATAAAGATGTCTGCTTCCAGGCCAGTCATCTCCCTTTGAGACAAGATTGATGCGCCGACATAGGTGATGTTTACGGTCAAGCCGGTTTCACTCAAGAATCGCGGGATGATTTCGATGAGCGCTTCCTTGGCCGACAGCGTGCTGAGAACTACCAACGCCCCAGGAGGACCGGCTCGAAACCCGGTCTCGCTTTTTCCTTTTTGACTACCCACTTTGAGTCTTGCCTTCCGCATGTCCATTGAAAAAGGCGAACGCCAACCTTAGGGCGCGGCGTACGACTGGCGAGCCGGTAAAAGCCGATCAGCCAAGTCCGGTATAAACGCCTCAAACAACCATTGGCGTCAGCGCTCCATCCATCGTGACCAGTGCGCCCGTAACATAGCTTGCGCAGTCAGACGCCAGAAAGAGTGCCGTATTTGCGATTTCTTCAGGATGCGCATATCGTCCCAACGGGATGCGCGCTTCATTGGCCTTGAGCAGGTCCTCTTGGGACTTTCCTGTGAGACGAGATTCCGCTTCCAGAGACATCTGGACCCGGTCTGTGTAAGTGGCACCAGGATTGATGGCGTTGACACGGATCCCGTGACTACCCCACGCATTGGCAAGCCCTGCAGATACGAGCATGAGCGCTGCATTAGCAGCTCCGCCGGGCAGATGCACGGCGCTGGCGACCTTGCCGCCCGTGCCAATGATGTTGACGATGGCGCCCTTCTTTCGACTGACCATCGACTTCATTACAGCATCCATGGCGTGGATGTAAGTGAAATATTTTGCATCCATTGCTGCGCGCCAGGCCTGTGCGTTGAGCTCTGCGGGGATGACTCGCTTTGCACCTCCTGCAGAATTGATCAGCACGTCAACGGGACCGAGGATTGTTTCAATTTCCGCCACGGCTGCGAGCGCACTTTGGGGGTCTGCGAGGTCGGCGACAACTGGACGCACCTGGACGCCATTTTTTGCCAGCGTGGCGACAGCTGCCGCCAGGTTTTCTTCACTGCGCGAAACAATAGCGACACGTGCGCCTTCAAGGCCGAAGGCACGCGCGCACGCGAGTCCTATGCCTTTGCTTCCACCGGTGATGACGACTATTTTGTCGCGAAGATTCAGTTCCATGGATTACCTTTTCTTTATTCCGGACAGAAGCTCACTCTGCCTTGATATTTGCATCTTTGACGACTTTTCCCCAGCGCGCAAGGTCGGCGCGAAGCACACTCGCCATTTGCTCCGGAGAACTCGAGCTCACTTCAACGCCCTGCTTGGCGAATATGGCTTGCACATCAGGCATGGCCAAGACTCGCCGGATTGCGGCGTTTGCCTTATCCACAATTGGCTTGGGTGTGTTGGCCGGCATCACGAAGCCTGACCAGATGTCGACCGAGAACCCAGGTATGGTTTCTGCGACAGTTGGCACGTTAGGCAGCGTCGCATACCGCTTGATACCAGTTCCCGCCAAAAGGCGTAGCTTTCCAGACTCAATGTGCGGGAGCAGTGAATTGGCTTGACCAATGAATATGGGTACGAGTCCACCGAGAACGTCAGGTAGTGCTGCCTGCGCGCCTTTGTAGGGCACATGGACAATGTCCAGACCCGCCATGCTCTTCAACAACTCCGTAGAGAAGTTCTGTGGCGACCCCATCCCTGCTGATGCATAGGTCAGGCGACCCGGTTGCGCCTTGGCCATGGCAACCAGCTCTTGAACGTTCTTGACTTGGAGCGATTGGTGAACGACAAGCAGGTTTTGCACTGAGATGGCAAGACCCAGGGGAGTGAAGCTTTTCACAGGGTCATACGATAACTTCTGCAGCAGCGGCGAAAAGACGAGAACGCTGTTGGGAGCGACCAGCCAGGTGTATCCATCGGCCGGGGCATGCGCAACCGCCTGCGCGCCTATGGCTCCACCCGCACCGGCGAGGTTCTCAACAACGACCGGTTGACCCCACATCTCCTGCAGCTTTTGCCCGACCGTTCGCGCAAGCAAGTCAGGGCTACCACCCGGCGTAAACGGGACAACGATCTTGATGACCTTGTTGGGAAAGGCCCCCTGAGCGCTCGCATGGCCAGCAATCACACCGGAGGCGACCATCGCGGCGATCGCAAGAAATTTCGAAATTTTCATGTCTTTAATGCGCGTGGGGTTAATGGGATTAGACCGACGCAGCGCGTTCGACCTCGGGGTTGTGAACAGCAATGGGGGTCCCCTTGAGATACGCCAATATTTGTCGGAATGCGTTTCCGTAGGCGAACTCGTGGTTATCCTTCTCGACGTAACCAATGTGCGGCGTACATATTGCATTCGGAAGCGTCAAAAGAGGGTCGTTCGCGCCAAACACGGGCTCCTTCTCGAAGACATCGATAGCGGCCATGCCTGGACGCCCATTCTTGAGCGCGGTAGCCAGGACACCCGGGGCAATGAGCTCAGCGCGACTGGTGTTCACAAGCAGCGCGGTGGGCTTCATCTGCGCGAGGTCTTCTGCTGTGACGCTCCCCCTTGTCTCGGCATTCAGCCGGACATGCAACGAGAGAACGTCGGCGCGCTGGAAGAAATCGGTTCGGCTGGATGCCACTTGCAGGCCGTCATCTTTCGCTGACTGGAGGCTGCCGCCCCGACCCCAGACCAGGACCTTCATTTCAAAAGCCGCCGCGTATCGCGCAAGGACCTTGCCAATACGTCCGTATCCAAGGATGCCGAGCGTTCGCCCCCTGAGGCCCAGTCCAATTGTCGATTGCCATTGACCGTTCTTGAGGGCCTCCACCTCAAAGGGTATATGACGCATCGCCGCGATCATCAAGCCCCAGGTCAGCTCCGCAGCCGCGTAAGACGGCTTGTCTGTCAGCGTCGCACTCACCAGCACGCCATGGCGAGTGCAGGCTTTCAGATCGATGTGCGGAACATGCCCGTTTTGGCTGATGATCTTTAGCTTGGGGAGGCGCTGGAGCAGTTCTTCCCCAACGACTGTTCTCTCCCTTAGCAATACGAGAGCTTCAGTGTCCCGCAGGCGTTGCGCCAGCGTTTCTACATCGCCGACGTAATCCGTGTAGACAGTTACTTCGTAACCATTCAACAGCTGGAATGCGTCAAGTTTGCGAACGGTATCCGCATAGTCGTCGAGTACGGCGATTTTCATGGCTGCGGCTTTCAAGCGTTACTGGGCAGGTCAGCCACAGGCATGCCTTCATCGATAAGGCGGCATTTGCGCTCTTCGGCAGCATGCTTTTTGAGGGCCAGCTCGAGAACTTCACGCGCTCTTTCCCGTGGAACGAAGCACACACCTGTTTCGTCCGCCAGAACGATGTCTCCTGGTGAAACGCGGATGCCGTCGATGTTGATATCACCGTTGATTTCCACGGTCTCGATACGCCATTTGCCGGTCACCGGGGTCACTTCGGTAGCCCAGACCGGGTAGTCGACGCTTCTGGAGTGCGCAACGTCACGGATGCCACCGCTGACGATTGCGCCGACTTCCCCTTGGCGCTTGCCGGTCTGCGCGGAGATGCCTCCCATGTTGGAAACACCCGCGACGCCATCGATCACCACCACGTCGCCCGGCAGGGCCAGGTTATGCGCCTCGAACTCTGCCATTTTGTTGACTTTCGCACGGGCCGCTTCATAGGGGTGTTGACGCAACGCGATGTTTCGGACGGTCAGGGCGGGGCCAACCATTCGGGCGCCTTTGATGGTCGGTGCGAACCTGGTGGCCGGGGCAACGCCAGTGATGCCAAGTTCATCCATGATGTCGGAGAGGATGCCGCTGGCATCACCCAGAGAACGGAAGCCCTCAATCAGGTCGGCTTCAGGTCTCGGAACCTCCATCAGGCGGATTCGGTCGGCGGCAATTTTTCCAGTGAGTTTTTTTGTAGTCATAGGGTTTCCATCATGTTGAGCTAACGTTTTGATGGTCATGTGTGGCTGCTTTAGATGATGCAGGCCTCGATAATAGGTATGCCGCACCCGACCGTCCAATGCATAATTGGACGCATCATGATTCAAAATTGGTATTGATATGGATCTACGTCAACTCGCGTGCTTTGTGGCCGTCGCCGAGGAGCTCAATTTCAGCCGCGCCGCCCTTCGGATGCACATCTCTCAGCCGCCGCTGAGCCGTCAGATTGCACGTCTCGAATCTGAACTGAACGTGCGGCTATTGGATCGCTCGCCTCAGGCAGTGACGCTTACGGCAGGTGGTCTCGGCCTGCTGCCAGAAGCCAGGCGAATTCTTCGGCTAGCTGCTGCTGCACCGGAGACTGCCAGGCGTGCCGCGCGAGGTGAAACCGGCACCCTGAAAATTGGATTTGTTGGCTCAACAATTTACACCTCCGTCCCGGCGCTGGTCGGGCGGTTTCGCCAGCTTTACCCGGGGGTCGATGTCACGTTGCTACAGCTGACCGTTGCCAAGCAGGTAGATATGCTGCTGTCAGGCGACCTTGATGTTGGGTTTATTCGCCAGTCCATCAGCAACCCTCACCTGAGAACACTGAGTCTGTTCAAAGAGCCCTTCATAGCAGCGCTGCCTGCTTACCATCCGCTTTCTGCCAAACCAACCGTAAATCTGCGAGAACTCGAGAATGAGAACTTCGTGTCATTCAACCGGCATGAAGCGCCCGCCATCTACGAGCACCTCATGCGCATGTGTGAGGTTGCCGGGTTCACGCCACGAATCGCCCTCGAGGCGCATCCCATGTCTACTGTCATTGGCCTGGTTGCCTCCGGCGCGGGAGTCTCCATCGTCCCCCAATCGATGCACAGACTGCACATCCTGAACGTGGCGTACCGAAAACTCACAGGAACCCGCGCGAGCAGCGAATTCTTTCTTGCGTGGCGCCGTGGCGACGAGTCTTCTATCTTGAAGAATTTCCTGGACGTGGAGCGCACCAATCCTATCAAAGTCGAAAAGCTAACACCTTCAAACCTGGGGCAACCCCGCTGAGATCCCCGCTTCGATGGCCATCGAAGAATCAATACCAAAATTGAATTGTGATCCTCCCCAATATGCATTGGACGGACTAAAGACAAAATCCTAGACTGGCCGCTCCAAACACCAATGGAGCACCGAAGTCAATGGAAACCCTGCAGCAAGCGCCCACCAGCAAGGCCATCAGCACAAGCGAAGCTGCCACGCGCGTCAATCTCGCGGCCCTCTACCGGCTCGCCGTAAAGTATGGCTGGGAGAGCCACATCTTCAATCACATCGCGGCACGCGTACCTGGTGAAGAATGCTTTCTCGTCAAGCCCCATTCACTACTGTTCACAGAAGTCCGGGCATCGAATCTTTTGAAGTTGCGCCTTGACGGATCACCGATGGACGAGTCATCCGATGTGAACGCTGCCGGTTTCACAATTCACACCGCCGTACTTAACTCCCGACCGGATATCAATTACACCCTGCACGTGCATACCAATGCGGGGGTCGCGATGTCTGCACAAAAACAAGTACTGCTTCCCTTCTACCAGCGGTCGATGGTCTTTTACAACCGTGTTTCATATCACGACTTTGAGGGTATTGCCAATGATATTGATGAAGCAACTCGTGTCTCAAGAGATTTGGGACCGCGAAACAAGACACTGATCATGAGAAACCACGGTCTTCTTACTGCAGGGGAAACTGCATCGGAGTCATTAACGCTAATGCGCTATCTGGTTGAATCGTGCGAAATTCAAATGATGCTCCAGCAAGGTGGCAGTGAAATCAACATACCGTCCCACGAAGTCTGCGAGCACACAGCGCAGCAGTATGAACGCATTCAGCGAAAGGTTGAGAAAGAGGAGTGGGCTGCCTATTTGCGAGCCGCCGACGCCCTCGACCCATCCTACAGGGTCTAACGGGCTATGGATACGAGCCGTTCTACTGTTCTCGCATGTCTCTGTGCTGTGGGAGCCATTGCATTTTCCGCTGCATCACCAGCTCAGTCATTCCCGAACAAACCCATCCGGATCATCGTTCCGTATGCGCCAGGCGGTATCGTCGATATCGTCGCACGCGCGGTCAGTTCCAGATTAGCCGATAAAACGCGACAAGCTGTCGTCGTTGACAACCGACCGGGCGCAGCCGGCGCCGTCGCCATGGATCTGGTCAAACAGGCGCCGGCGGACGGCTACACGCTAGTACTGGCAGATCCAGCGCTGGTCATCAACCCAGTCATCCAGCCCAAGTTGTCGTATCGAGTCGCGCGAGATCTGCAGCCAGTCTCGGCGTTTGCCACTACTGGCCTCATTCTTGCGGTCCATCCCTCTGTTCCTGCCAGCGACGTCGCCGGGCTGATCCGGTACTCTAAGCAAAGCTCCTCTGGTCTGAACTTTTCATCTCCAGGCATCGGAACCGTACCGCACATGGCGGGCGAACTTTTTAACGTCCGGAGCGGAATCAGCTCGGTGCATGTTCCATACAAAGGCGGTAGCGCGGCAATTGCTGATGTTCTGAGCGGTCAGATTCAGATGGTGTTCTTCACGCCATCTGTGATCCTCCCCTTCATTCAGCAGCGACGTGTCAGAGGACTTGCCTACACCGGATCGCGCCGGTCGCTGGTAGCACCTGAACTGCCTACGATGGCGGAAGCAGGTGTTTCGGATTTCGAGGCGAACGTGTGGCTGATTTTTGCTGCGGGAGCAAAGACGCCCCAACCAGTCATCGAGCAGCTGAGTCGATTCCTGTCAGAGATTGCTCGCCAGGAGGACGTACGAGCCATACTGGCCAAATCAGATATCCAGCTCATCGGAGGCTCCCCGGAAGAAGCCACACGCATGATTGAGGCAGACGAAAAGCGCTGGCATGCCATTGTGAAGTCAAACAACATCAAACCAGAATGAAAAAAGTCAAAGCGGTGCTTCCAACCCAATTTCGGAAGGAACTTGAGGGCAACTTACCGGACTGGTTGGAGCCAAATTGGTTTTCGTCGCGCGATGAGGGGCTTTTAGCTTGCCGGGATTCTGAAATCGGGTGGCTGGATTTGCCAAGCAGAGCCGATATGTCGGAGCTTATCCAGGCGGCAACTTCACTGCGTTGGTTTAACACCCAGTACGCCGGGTTGGACCAGCTTCCTGTACAGACGCTCCAGACCAGAAATGTCATCGTAACAAATGGCGCCGGACTCAATGCCATCACGATCTCCGAGTACGTGGTGATGGGAATGCTCACCATCGCAAAGGGATACCGCGACGTGGTACATGCTCAAGAACGTCACGAATGGCTCACGAAGGCACCTGGCGTGGTTGAGCTTGCAGGCACCCGCGCATTGGTTATCGGCTATGGCGCGATTGGCCAATTGGTTGCGAAAAAGCTCTCGGCACTAGATGTCGACGTTTCAGTGGTTCGCAGGTCTAGTGGTGGAGAGGGGGCGGATATCCTTGGCCCCCACGAATGGCGCGAGCGCCTTGGGGAGTTCGACTGGGTCATCCTCGCGGTTCCTTCAACGCCCGAAACTTTAAAAATGATCGGTGCGGACGAGTTGGCCTCGATGAAACCAACAGCGGTACTCATCAACGTCGCCAGAGGAAATGTCATCGATCAGGAGGCTCTTGTTATCGCCTTGCGGGAAGGTGTCCTGGGCGGAGCATTCCTGGACGTGACCACGCCCGAGCCTCTGCCCCCAACGCATGAACTTTGGACACTCAAGAATGCCCACGTGTCCATGCACCTTTCGGGGCGCTCTCAAAACCGTATGGCCGATCGGGTCTCTCGACGCTTCCTCGACAACTTACGCCGATATGCGGATGGCACAAGATTGCAGAATGTTGTGGACCTGGTAAGAGGGTACTAAGCGAGATAGGTCAGGTTTGCCTATCGTACAGGGAGCAGTCCAAGAGTCGCTGCAGCGAGACCGCTCAGGTACCTGCCAACGCGCGCCCGATCTTCTCGATCCCGGCTTGTCCACAGGCAGCATCCTTGTCCCCGCCTGGCGCGCCAGAAATGCCAACAGCACCGACCAGGTCGCGACCCGCCAGAACAGGCATCCCACCTTCTGCCAACGTCATGTTCTCGAGTTGAAGAATACTGGCGCCGGCGGGATTCGTTAGAACACGCTTTCCATACTCGCCAGACGGCTGTCGAGAAACAAACGCAGTATGGGCCTTGCGCAAGCTGTGTTCAATGGTATGCAGGGCAGCTCCGTCATCGTGCAAAACCACCGCAGTTCTGCCGGCACCGTCAAGAACGGTAACAGTCACCCGAAAACCATCTTTGCGACAGTACTCGAGTGCTGCAGTTGCCAGCTCCTGAGCTGCATTCAGTGACAGCGTTCGCGTACCTATCAGGGTTTGTGAATGGGCAGACAGTGCAGAGACAGCGGCCAGGGCCGTGATCGCAATTTTTAGTAGTTTCATGGGTCTCCTTTCAGTGGGTTTAATTCGGCTATTCAAACGATCTCAGGCTGCTCCCGAGGTCTCCTCAAGTCCTTGCGTGAAACGCAAAATCTGATCCAGAGTGTTTGATCCGGTCTGATTCGGGGGTAACACATCCCACAACTCCGAATTCGGCATGAGCTCGTGGATCGTCCATGCCGATGACGCGGTGTGGTCATGATCCTTTCCCGACATGACCAGCGCAGGAACATTGATGCCCGTCAGCTGATCCGCAGTCGCACCTGAAGGCATGCAATCGGGGAAAAGTGCGTCCCTGGTGCGTTCGATGATTTCGACATAGTGGTCAACGTCCTGCCGGATAAATGACGCCGAAAAATCAGAATCTCTGGAAAGAGGGGCAGCCCATGGGCCGCTCTCGGGATCAGCCCAGAAATTTCCCTGCTCCGCTGCGCGTTTTGGCACCGCCGAAAGACCTTCAGAAAGCACAAAGTCGATGTGCCTGTTCATCAACGCATGGCCACGCTTCATCCATCGGTAGCCGCCGACAGGCCAATGCAGGAGCAATCCCTTGCAAACACCCGGATATTGCGCCGCGAACGCACCGACAAGTGATGCGCCCATACAGCCACCCATCACATATGCCGACTTGACACCGGCGAAATCGAGTAACCCCTTCGCCTCTTCAACATACAGATCCCAAGTAAGGGGCTCAACACGCCCACCGGACAGCCCCGCTTCGCGTCGGTCGTAGGCGATGAGAGTGAAATACCTGGCAAGAGTTTCCAGTCCGTCCATTTCCTTCCAGGCATTTCGACCTTCCTGCGCAGTCCACTTCCCTATGACGGAGTTGAAACCGCCAGGCGCGAAGAGGAGCAAGGGTGGCCCATTGCCTTTAATCAGGTAGTTGACTTTGATTCCATTGATCGTTGTAAAAGGCATGTCTAATCCTATTGACTACTCAAACGCAAACGCAAACGCAAACTCAAACTGGCTCCAAACCCCTGGTCCGCAGTACGGCGAGCGCAGCGTCGGAGCAAAGGAATCGGAGAAAGGCCTGTGCAAGGCCTGATTGTTTTGTCTTTGAAAACTCAGTGCCCCCGTACATCAGGGCGTGCTGAAACTCTGGAGGAAGACCAAGCACGTGGATGCCGCGAACAGGCAACAATTCACTGAGCTGTTGAATTCCCACTTCGGCCGCTCCGCGCGCAACAACATCTCCCACAAGTTCACCGGTACCAGGCGTTACGCGCTTGGCGGCAACTGCGTCTGCAATGCCGTATCGCCCCAGGGCTTTCTCGAAATGAATCCCACTCACCCCGGCGCTGTAGCAAACCGACCGGGCCGCCCGCAATAACCTGACAAATTTTTCGCCAGAACTGATGTCAGGCTTGGGAGAATCAACCGAAACACCCATGCCGCTGCTGGAGCGAGCAAAGTTTGTTCGACCGCTCTGCATCAATACGCCTCTTGATGCCAGTTGCTCAGAGAACTCTTCAGGACCAATGAACAGATCCGCTTCGGTACCACTGAACAGCTGCCTGGAGAGGACGGATCCTCCTCCATAGCTAATCTCGACCGTGTATCCAGTGTCTTCTTCGAACTTTGGGACGAGTTCGATAAGCGCTTCCCTGACAGACAAGGTGCTGATGACCGTCAAGTTGTGACCAGTCTCAGTTGAAACTTCAGTCGAAAGAGCCGGCTGGGTTTGCGTCATAAGTTGTCACTCCGCAACTTTTGGCGCATAAACAGCCCGATCATATTGATGGCCGATAACAGGCTCGGGCGCATCAACGACATAATTCGAAAGCGTTCCGACACCTTCAATATACATTTCGATCTGGTCACCAGCTTTCAGCCACAAGGGTGGTACTCGTGCAGCACCGACCCCCGATGGAGTACCCGTCGCAATAATGTCGCCTGGTTGGAGCCCCACCGTGTGAGACACAAGAGAAATCAGCATGGGTACGTCAAAAACCAGGTCAGTGGTCGTTGAGTCCTGCACAGTCACACCGTTGACGCGCGTACCAATGCGCAGGCCCTCCGCACCAGCCGGCAGTTCGTCTGCCGTAACCAGCTCAGGGCCTAACGCACCGCTTTTCGGAAAGTTTTTACCGAGCGATACGTTGTTGTAACGACCCTGGAAGTCGCGCACCGATCCTTCGTTCATGATCGTGTATCCCGCGACATAATTCAACGCGTCTTCGATGGACACATATCGGCCTTCGCGACCGATAACTACCGCGAGCTCAACCTCGTAGTCCAACTCAACTGAGTTCGCCGGGCGCTCCAACGCCTGCTGGTGGGCGGAGAACGCAGACAACGTCTTGATGAAGCAACTGGGCTCTTTTGGAAACGGCCGCCCCCTCTCCCGGATGTGTTCCGCATAGTTGCTGCCTACACAGGTGATGCAGGTTGGTTCATTCAGGCGCAGGTACGTGACGGACTCAGGATCCACGAACGCAGCCTCTGGCGCCGCGTCAACGGCATGTTTCGCCGCCGTCAGGCCCTTCTCGCCAAGCGCCAGAAGTTCCGTCAATCCACCATTCCAGCCCATGGCAGTCAACGACAGATCTACGTACTGGTTTCCCTTCCGCACGACAACGAAGCGTCGACCATGTTTTGCGACGTATGCAAGTTTCATTTTTTACCTCAAAGTTTCAGCACAAGCATCAGCGAAGTACACGCACTCACTCTGCCCGTATTCCTGATTTTTTCAGCCAGGGAATCCAGAAGTCGAAATCACGATCCAACTTCGCCTTGAATCCAACGTCATCCCGTGGACTGACATAGCCGATGTTGGCCAATTGCTTTGAAACATCAGCTTGTTTGACAACCTCGTCAAAGGCCTTCACGAGCCTTTGCTTCACCTCAGGAGCAAGGCCTTTGGGAGCCATGACGCCAACCCACGTCGTCATTTGCAAATCTGGCATGCCTTGCTCAGCTGAGGTAGGTACGTTTGGCAGCAGCGGAGAGCGTTTTGTGTCGAAGATGGCGAGTCCCTGGAGGCGACCATCCTTCACATAGGGCTGAAGTAGTGTGACGTCAGCATTGACAATATCAACATTTCCAGCGAGCAGGTCCATAAGGGCTGGAGCCGCGCCCCGGTATGGAATGTTGGTCATGGAAACCTGCGCAGCACGCGTGAATATTTCCGCGCCGAGGTGCATTGTGCCGGCCACACCATTTGAACCATAGCTGAGTTTTCCGTCCTTGGCTTTCGCTGCGAGCTCTCGCAAATTGTTCACTCGAAGCGAGGGACGCGCTGCAAGCATGGTCTGGGCCTCCCCAAAGTAATAAATCGGCTCAAGATCTTTTCGGGGGTCATAAGGGAGATTTGACATCGAACCTGCCGTGAGTACGTAGCTGAACGTCGTAATTAGCAATGTCTCGCCATCTGCCGGCGCCTTGGCAACAAAGTTGGATGCAATGGTTCCACCTGCACCACCGCGATAATCCACAATGACCGGCTTCCCAAGAGCTGCGCTAAGGCCCGGCAGCACGGTCCGGGCAATCCGATCCTGGGGGCCACCGGCCGTAGCCGAAGCGATGAGCTTGATCGTATCGCCGGCGTTCGCACTAAAGCTGACCAGGGCGACAAGCCACGCCAAGACTCCCGTCAATAGAAAATTGTTTTTCAATGTTGGCTCCTATTTATGTTTATGAATCCGCCCATAGCTGCTGCGGGCAAGGCTGACGGGTAAAGACTTCGAAAACTACGGCCGCGTCGCCTCAAGGAAAGACGTGTCGACGAACTCGCGCATATCGAATTTGCGAGTCGCCTCGATCTGCCGCGCATCCTTCAGCGCCTGGAACACTCGGGTTAGCCCAGGAACTGACAAGCTGACGTCGAGAATCTGGTACTTCTCGGTTTCTGCGAGCGCCCTTTTTGCGAGTGCCAAATCTGTACGCAACTCTTGAGCTGCAATCTGAGCTGCCTCGTCGGGATGGCTAACCATGTAGGCCTGGGCATCGCGCATCGCGCGCAAGAATGCCGACACTGCCCGCTGATTCTGTTTTGCCCAGGGGTAATTCGCGTTGACTGTGGTGAACTGCCAATCCGGCACAATCTGAAGCAACGGTCCAAGGTTGGTGAATCCGGCCGCCTCAGCTTGATAGCTCAGCGGAAACGGCTGAAGCGCCGCATCGATCTTCCCGGCTTTCAGCAAGTCCCACCGCGCAGGCGCGCCACCTACAGCCGTTACTTTGAACGAACTTTCCGGTACGCCAGCCGCCCTGGCGATGTCCGCCAAGAGGTAGGTAGTTCCTTCTTCATTGGAGTAGACGCCGAAGTGAGCGCCCTGAAGCTGGGCCATCGTTCGGATCTGCGGCTTTGCGATGATGAAGTGAGGCAGCTTTCCAGCGTTGCCCCCCACGATACGCACACTGCTTTGCGCCTTCGACGAGTCAACAATGACAGATTCCGGCGGGGAAATTGAAAGCTGGTAATCACCAGAACGAAGCTTTGAGTTCAAGTCCTCTGCGTTCGGGGTGAGCTGCAGAGTAAATTCATAGCCATCAATCTTCAAAAGCCCTTTTCGCTCTGCGACCCACGCCGGCATATTGAAAAGAGTCCGCGACACGAGTGCTACCTTGACGACTTGCGTGTTCTCGGCTGGACGAGCGACTGTGGTGATGCAAGCGCACAAGACAGAGAGTAGGCAAAGGATGTGGCGTTTCATTTTTGGCCTCAGATGCAAAGCAAAGTAGTGGACTGACTGCGCGATGTTAGAAACCTCAATGCATGTTGTCTAATGCATAGTTAGTGCATGCAAGATTCAAGATAGGTATCGTTCTGGAAAATGAAGAGCTGACCGGCGCATTTGAATTTGGCAGAGGAAGAAATAAAAAAAGCACTCCGGAGAGTGCTTTTTCTTTGGTCATTTTTCGGCGACGTGCATGCGCGAAGACCAAGATCTGATCAAGACGCTGCCGGGCGCCGCCTTCTGGATTTCGGATGCTGTGATGCCTGCGGCGCCACCATGAAGTCGACGAAACCTTGTGCCGCCGGGGAGAGCGAAACGCCTGCTCGTTGCACGAGTGAAACCTCCCGGTCGATCAGCGGGTTCTCCACACGGTGCCAGCCGATCCGCGCCGGGTCTGTCAGCTTCACTGCGTAGCCGGGGAGGATGGCGACGCCGAGCCCTGCGTCGACCATTCCGATGAGGGAGCCCGCATAGTTAGCCTCCCTCGCGGGCTTCAGTATCAGCCCGGCAGCCGCGAAGCCGGCTTCGGTGAGATCGCGGAACACGCTGCCACGGCTCAATGCGAGCACCGGCTCCTGCGCGACGTCCGCCCAGGTCAACTGCTGCAGGCGGCTGAACGCATGCCCAGCGGGGAATGCGGCCACCATGGCTTCCGAGAAGAGCAAGGTACGCCTGACGTCGACTTCATCCGACGCGAATGTGCCGATACCAACGTCGGCCGCACCGCCACGCACCAGCGGCAGAACCTGGCTGGGCAGCGTGTCCTGGAGAACGACCTCAATGCCCGGGTACTTCGCAAAGAAGGCCGCAAGCAGCGGCGGAAGATAGGTGCTGGACAGAAGCAGTGGAGCAGCCACCACCACGCGCCCGCGCTCCCTCGCCATGAGCTTGTCCACACCTGAAATCGCCGAGTCAAGGTCAGCGAGGATACGCTCCGCCCGAGGGAAGAGGTCGCTTCCCACCACCGTCAGGGTGACGGCTCGGGTAGTCCGGTCGAACAGCCGGCTCTCGATAGCTCCTTCGAATTCGCGCACAAGCAAGCTGAGAGCCGATTGCGTGAGGTGCATCGCCTGCGCGGCCCGGGTGAAGCTGCCAAGCCGGGCGACCAGGACGAAGGCTTGGATCTGGCGAAGAGTGACATTCATGAGCGGAGCCTATCATTTGATTAGAAAGTCTCGTTTGAAATATAGCCCTTTTGATCTTCTAATCACTACCAGTGCAGGGCGGTAAAGACCCGATCTGTACCTATAACAGAAAGACCAGAGACATGAAACGCCGTGAACTTCTCGCCTCCGTGCCGGCGCTTGCTGTCGGCACCTTGCCGCCATGGGCCGCAGCGCAGTCTGCCTATCCGAGCGCGCCCGTGAAGGTGCTGGTGGGTTTTCCTCCAGGTACAGCAACTGACGCGGCGGTGCGCACCTTGGTAGAGCAGATGTCCAGGCGCCTGGGCCAGCCCTTCATCGTGGACAACAAGTCTGGCGGGGGCAGCAACATCGCCGCCAAGGCAGTGGCCACGGCCAAGCCCGATGGCTACACCCTCTTCGCGATCACGATCGCCAACATCATCAACGGCGCGTTCCCGGGCGCCAATGCGGTTGACCCATTGAAAGAGTTCAAGCCGATCACGCTGATCGGGAACGTTCCCAATGTCCTGGTGGTTCATCCCTCGCTGAAGGTCACGAGCGTTGCCGAGCTCATTGCGCTCGCAAAGGCCAAGCCCGGCTCCCTGACCTATGCATCATCCGGCGTCGGAACCTCCCCTCATCTGTCGGGTGAACAGTTCGCGCTCATGGCCAACGTCAAGATGGTCCACGTCCCGTATAGGGGGAGCACGCCTGCGGTGACAGACCTGCTTGGCGGCCAGGTGCAGCTCATGTTCTCACCGGCTTCGACCGTGCTGCCGCACGTCCGGGCGAACAAGTTGGTAGCGCTGGCCGTCACCACCCTTACCAGGACGTCAAGCGCGCCAGAACTCTACACGCTCGACGAACTGGGGCTGAAGGGTTTTAACACCTCTGTGTGGATGGGACTGGTGGCCCCGGCCCAGACACCATCCAGTGTCATCAGCAAGCTGCGCGCCACGGCCCACGCGGCGCTCGATTCAAGCGAGGTCCAGGCGATCTACAAGGCGCAGGCAATCGACACGCTCAAAACCAGCGATGAAGAGCTGTCCCGCTTCCTGCAGAACGAGGTGGCGCGGTGGTCGAAGTTCATTAAACAGGCAGACATCAAGCCCGAGTAAGACAAGCTTTTTTTTCAAAAGGAATACAGAAATGTCCAAACTACACGCCACCGAGTGCCGCGAATTCATTGCGGCGGTAACCGAGAAAGCTGTCGATATGGGTGTGCCTATTTCCGTCGCCATCGTTGGGCCCGAGGGGCACCTGATCGCGTTGGAGCGCATGGACGATGCAGGCTTCATCACCCCGGATATTGCCCGTGCCAAGGCGTTCACCGCTGCGGCTTTCCGCTCGATGAGCCCGCGTTTTAGCGACGGCTTGGTCATTCAACAATGGTTCAAGGAGCGCAATCCGCAGATGTTGGCAAACGCATCGGCCTTCACCAACGGTCAGGTAGTCGCCTCGGGCGGCTGTACGCCGGTGTTCAAGGGCAACGACATGGTTGGCGCCTACGGCATCAGCGGTGCGACTAGCGCCCAAGACGAAGAGATAGGCCAGTACGCCCGCGAGAAGGTGGGCTGGGCGCACATGCCAGTCGACGACACGACGCCGGAAAGCGTCAAAAAACACGTGAACGAGCTTTACGCCAAGGCCGGCATTAAGGACCGATCCCTCTGAACACCGATCCCGGCAGCTGAGGCTGTGCGCGCCGCGCGTCTTCATCCCCGGCCGATGGCTCGTGCAGCACCGACCGCAGCATCGGGAGCAGCTTGTCCCCGTCGAGCCGGTGGGTGTTGGCGCGCCTGGCGTGCCGGTTCACTTCAATGCCGGCAGAGTCGGCCACGATGTTGACGACGTCCTGCTCGAGCAGCGAGCGATGCAGCCACCAAGCGGGCAAGGGCGTGTGGTTTCAATTCGCCTTTGCAACGGAAGTTTGAAATTCTCTTTTTTCTCCGGGGCGTCGTGACGCCTCGTCGCACGCATATAAAGCCAGACAATGATCAATGCCAAACAACGTCAGGACGCCGCAAATGCGTTACTGCAAGCCGAAAAAGACCGTCAGCCCATCCAGCAGGTCAGCAAGACCTGGCCGGAGATGGAGATTGAAGATTCATATGCCATTCAGCAACTTTGGACAGCGGCCCGTGTGAAAGCGGGCGCGCGCGTTGTCGGCCACAAAATTGGACTGACGTCCAAGGCCATGCAGAGGGCATCCAAGATGACGGAGCCCGACTACGGTGTGTTGCTCGATGACATGCTTTATCCGGACGGCGCAAAGATTCCCGCTTCACGATTCCATATGCCGAGGCTGGAGGTCGAGTTGGCCTTCGTTTTGGGCAAACCGCTCAGCGGCAAGAACCTCACCGTTTATGACGTTCTCGATGCAACGGCATATGTCACGCCGGCACTGGAAATCATTGATTACCGCACCGAAGTTCCACGCGAAATTTGCGACACCATCGCAGATAATGCCGCGGCAGCTGCCATGGTGACGGGTGGCCGGGTCGTCCGGCCCATGGATGTGGACCTTCGCTGGATAGGCGCCACGCTGTCCAAGAATGGTGTCATTGAGGAGTCCGGCGTTTCGGCGGCAGTCATGGGTCACCCCGCAATGGGGATTGTGTGGCTTGCCAACAAACTCGCAGTACACGGCATCACGCTGGAGGCGGGGCACATCCTTTTGGCCGGATCATTTACCCGGCCAACCGCGGTTGAGGCTGGTGACACCATCCATGCAGACTTCGGCCCCCTGGGCTCCATCGGCCTCTCATTTTCCTGAGCAGTCGCGCGTCATGCAACTGCCAATAAATCACTTCAAACAAGCCCTGCTTCAGGGTAAGCAACAGCTCGGGCTTTGGTGCACATTGTCCAGTCCCTACGCCATTGAGTTGCTTGCAGGCTCCGGGTTCGACTGGCTGCTGATCGATACGGAGCATTCGCCAAGCGATGTTGTCGGCGTGCTGGCACAGCTGCAAGCGGTCGCACCTTATCCGGTGTCTGCCGTTGTCCGGCCTGCATGGAATGATCCGGTACTGATAAAGCGGTACCTGGACATTGGTGCGCAGACCTTGCTGCTGCCCTATATCCAGAACGCTGAAGAAGCTGAAGCGGGCGTGCGCAGTATTGAATACCCATCCGGCGGCATCCGGGGTGTGTCGGCTTTGACCCGGGCTACCCGATTTGGGCGCGTCAGGAACTACGCGGCCGAGTGCCGCGAGCAACTGTGCTTGCTGGTTCAGGTCGAAACACTCGAAGCCATCAGCCAACTGGAATCAATCGCCAGTGTCAAGGGTGTTGACGGGGTATTCATCGGGCCGGGCGATCTCGCGGCCAGCATGGGACTTTTGGGACAGCCCGGACACCCTGATGTGGTTTCAGTCATCGAAACCGCCATTGCCACCATCAGGAAGCACGGTAAACCCGCCGGCATTCTGACGGGCGACAAAGCCCTGGCCAAGAAATGCATTGAACTTGGAACCACTTTCACCGCGGTAGGCGTTGACGCTGGAATTCTGGCTGCGCAAACCACTCTTTTAAGAGATTCATTCACCCAGGAAAGCCTGTGCTGAATCCCCTGCCATCCCCATGAACATTAACGTATCCGATATCAACAAGCTCGCACCCGTTGGCCGGCTCAGAGCCGTTTCATTGGGAACGGACATCTACCATGGGCAAATGCGAATTGCCGCAGCAAATTTGATCGCTTGCCTGGGGCCTGTAGGCACCTATAGTGAAGATGCTGCGATCCTGTATTTCGGATCGAGTAACAAACGCCTGCTGCTACCTTCGCTGGATGCCATATTCGAAGCGTGCGAATCGGGATTGGCTAGCCACAGTGTCGTAGCTGTTGAGAACAGCACGGAGGGAGCCGTTCCAAGGACCCTTGATCTTTTGTATAAAACAGAGCTTCAAATATGCGGCGAATTGTCGCTGTTACTGCGACATGATCTTTTAACGCAATCTGGACAGCTCCATGGTGTTACTCATGTTCGCGCACACGCACAGGCACTTGCGCAGTGTCATGGATGGTTGTCCACGAATGCGCCACACTTGATACGAGAAGCGGTGTCAAGTAATGCGGAAGGAGCAAGGCTTGCTGCCCAGGACCCAACCTCTGCTGCGATTGGCGGTCTGAGATCGGCTGAGGAATACGGACTATTGGCTGCCTTTCATGCCGTTCAGGACGATCCGAGTAATCGCACCCGTTTTTTTGTTTTAAGTCGCAAAGACAACGCATCAGAAGCTCTCGGGGTCGGGGGTAAGACATCAATTATTGTGTCGGTGCCGAATGAGGTGGGCGCTCTTTTCCGTGTGGTTGAGCCTTTCGCTCGACATGGTGTCTCGATGTCCAGGTTTGAGTCGCGGCCTGTCAAGTCGGGGGCTTGGGACTACAACTTCTATATAGATATCGTTGGTAGTCGTTTGGAGGAGAAGGTGGCGAATGTGCTCGCTGAACTTCAGCGGCAGGGAGCAAAAGTGAAGTTACTAGGCTCTTACTTCGACACGGATCAACATTGATCTGGTAGGGCGTTTTCCATCTCAACGCCACGAGATGTTTGGCAAAGCTGAAGGCGCAGACAAAGGCCAACACATGTGCTTTCAGGTTCTCCAGGTCGGGGGAGGCCAAATTAGGCTAGCGAACACGCGATTGCGCTTTCACAGTTTGAGCGGCGTCACGATAGGGCAAAAGAAGGTGAGCGGCTTCTGGCTGAAGCCGCTAAGTGGCAGCATGCTCAGGAGATTCGAGAATATGTTGCCGAAATCCTCCGACTCGCTGGGCACAGTCCTGCTTCAGCATTAGCTGAGTGGGCAAAGTGGGTGCTGCAGGTGGCGGCAACGGAAGACCCAATACAAGCAAAGCTGGCTTCACTTGGCCCCGGTACCAACGGCTGAATCCCTCAAGGCCTTTATAGCTTTTGCGCGTTGATCGTCGACGTATTTAGCGACATTCGTGATGTGTCCGTGCCACTTCTTTCCAAGCTCATTTGGTTCGGGTGATCTTGACGATGACATATTGATGGCCACCGCTCGCACTTTCTTTGCCAGCGTCGGAAACAGTAAAACCATCTCCTCCGCCAGCTGCAATCCAAGTCTCAACAAGCTTATGAAAGCCTTCACCATCCATTCCTAATATATGGGGGCTGACATAGAAAGAACTCCCAATCGCCGAATCAGCCAAGAGGCTATCAAATTTATTCATGCAACCACCACCCTTTCACCTTTAAGGAAACAGGACGCACAGATCAGCTGCCTGGTCCCGCCCCGTGCCTTGCTGTTCTTCAATAGAACACCATACTTGCCACCGGTGGGCACCACAAGGTACAAACCGCCAGAGTCCGGGTAGGCGCTCTCGGGCCTCGCCCTCAGGGTATTTGGCGTTCTTGCATGCTGTATCTGTCAGGCCATTTTGGGGGACTTTCTGGCTTAGGCGGGGAATTTCCCTGCTTTAGCCCCCAAAAAAAACCTTAGGTGTCAAAAGACGATGCGAGACGACCTGAAACAAAAAAGCCCCGGCTGGCGGGGCTTTCAGGGCATTTTAGATACGTCCTGAGATGTTCTTGGATGCATTTCTGGCGGAGAGGGTGGGATTCGAACCCACGGTACCTTGCGGTACGCCTGATTTCGAGTCAGGTACATTCGGCCACTCTGCCACCTCTCCTGTGTCGAGCCGCAATTCTAGCAGGCTCTGGCAGGGCCCCATGCTTGTCGCTTCGCGTACTGCGCTGCCCCCGAGGGGCTATACCTGCTTCCTGCGGCAAACGGTCAGGGTGCCAGCACCTTCACGCCGCCCATATAGGGCTGCAACACCAACGGCACCTCGACGGTGCCGCCTCTCACAGGTTCAGGTGCTGGTAATTTTGGTTGCGGCCGCTTCGCTTAACTTCGCTGCGCGAAGCTTAGCCTTCACCGAAATTACCCAGCCGACGGTGCAAGCACCGTCACGCCGCCCATATAGGGCTGCAACACCAACGGCACCTCGACGGTGCCGTCGGCGTGCTGGTAATTTTCCAGCACGGCCACCAGGGTGCGGCCGACGGCGAGGCCGGAACCGTTCAGGGTGTGCACGAACTCGTTTTTGCCTTGCGCGTTCTTGAAGCGGGCCTGCAGCCTGCGCGCCTGGAAGGCTTCGCAGTTGGAGATCGAACTGATCTCGCGGTAGGTGCTCTGGGCGGGCAGCCACACCTCGAGGTCGTAGGTCTTGCTGGCGCCAAACCCCATGTCGCCGGTGCACAGCAACATGACGCGATAAGGCAGACCAAGCTTTTGCAAAATCATCTCGGCGTGGCCGGTCATGTCTTCCAGCGCTTCGTAGCTTTTCTCCGGATGCACGATCTGCACCATTTCCACCTTGTCGAACTGGTGCTGGCGGATCATGCCGCGGGTGTCGCGGCCATAGCTGCCGGCTTCGGAGCGAAAGCACGGTGTGTGGGCGGTGAATTTCAGTGGCAGTTGCGCCTCGGGCACGATCTCGTCGCGCACGAAGTTGGTGAGCGGCACTTCCGACGTGGGAATCAAATACAAAGAGCGCTTGGTCAACTCCGCGATCTGCTCATCATGAACAGTCGCCAAACCCAAGCCAGCTTCCACGCGAAACAAATCCCCCTCGAACTTGGGCAGTTGGCCCGTACCGCGCAGGGAGTCGCCATTGACGATGTACGGCGTGTAGCACTCGGTGTAGCCGTGCTCCAGCGTCTGCACGTCGAGCATGAACTGGGCCAGCGCGCGGTGCAGGCGGGCCAGCTGGCCTTTCATCACGGTGAAGCGGGAGCCCGTGAGCTTGGTGCCCAACTCGAAGTCCAGCCCCAGTGGCTGCCCCACGTCCACATGGTCCTTGACCTCGAATGCGAAGGCCGGCGGCTCGCCGCCCGGGCCTTCGATCGGGCTCCATTTGCGCACTTCCACATTGCCCTGCTCGTCGGCACCCAGCGGCACCGATTCGTGCGGCAAATTGGGCACCGCCAGCAGCAGGCCCTGCAGCTCGGTCTGGATCTGGTCGAGCCGGGCTGCGGAGGACTCCAGTTCGGCCTTGGAAGCACTCACCTGTGCCATGACGGCGCTGGCGTCTTCGCCTTTGGACTTGAGCTGGCCGATCTGTTTGGACAGGGTGTTGCGCTGGCTTTGCAGCTCTTCCGTACGGATTTGCAGGGCTTTGCGTTCGGCCTCCAGGGCCTGGAACGCTTGCACATTAAGGAAAGCTTGCGGGCTCTTGCGCATCTCCAGGCGGGCGATGGCCGAGGGCAGGTCTTTGCGGAGCAGGTTGATGTCTAGCATGGGGGGATTGTATTTCGGGACTTCTATAAATCCGATTCCCGGGCGCATGGCAGCGTTGCGCGGTGCTCGGTGCTCGGAATCCTCATGCACTCAAGTGCATTCCGGTGTCCTGCGGCTCCGTGCGCCTTGCCCTGCATCCCGAAGATCGAATTTCTAGTGTGGTGTTGCATGCTTGACGGCGCCAATAAAACCGATGGATTTTTGGTCAGGGCAAGGCGCAAACCACAGCAATAGCCCCGCTATTGCGCGGATTTGCAACGCCGCCATGGACGAAAAGACGCGGTTTTAGGTGCCGGATAGCGTGCAACACCACACCAGAAGCCCCTTTTGCGCCAATTTAATTTCAGACAAGCGACGCCGGGTCCAGGTTGGCGCCGCAAATGATGAGGCAGAGCTTTTCATCAGCGCGCGGCGCGTAGCGGCCGCTGTGCAACGCGGCCAGCGGCAACGCGGCGGCGGGTTCAACGGCCAGTTTCAATTCGTTCCAGAGCCAAGACTGCGCCGCCCGGATGGATTCGTCGCTGAGCAGCAGCGCATCACGCACATGGGCCTGGGTCGCGTCCCACGCCAGCCCGCCAATGCGTTTGGCGCCCAGAGAATCGGCTGCAATGCCGCTGACGGCGACGTCCACCGGCTCGCCGGCCTCGCGGGCCTTGAACAGCGTGGGGGCCAGTTCAGGCTCCAGCGCCACGACACGGCTGCGCTGTTCAAACCAGCTGGCCACACCGCCAATCAGGCCACCGCCGCCGACGCTGACCAGCACGGAGTCCGGCACGCCGCCCTGCTGCTCGATCTCCAGCGCCATCGTGCCGGCCCCTGTCAGCACTTCGGGCTGGTCATAGGCGTGCGTGAGCAGCGCGCCGGTTTCCCGCTGGCGCGCCAGGCAGGCCTGCAGCGCGTCGGCGTAAGCCGCGCCCGTGACCACGACCCGGGCGCCCAGCGCGGCGAGACGGGCGCGCTTGGCCGGGCTGGACACTTCAGGCACAAACACCTCGCAGTGCACACCCAGCTCTTTGGCGGCTGCCGCAGTGGCAATGCCTGCATTGCCACCCGACGCCACGATCACGCCGCTGGGCGGTATAGGATTGGACAGCAGGCGGTTCAGCATGCCACGCGCCTTGAAACTGCCGCCCGTCTGCAAATGCTCCAGCTTGAGCCAGACTTCAGCGCAGGCCACACCCACCGCCTTGCCCGGCAGTTTCCACAACGGGGTTTGACGAATAAAGTGACTGTAAGCCTGATTGAACACGCCCAGGCAGTTCTCGATTTGATAGCGGCTGGTCATGGCCGGCGTCAGGTCAGTTGATGGAGTTGGCTGTCGCCGACGTCCAGCATATGGCCCTGGGCATCGACCTTCAGGCCCTTGGGCAGCGGAAACTTGATGGTTTCCTCTATCCCGTCCATCTTGCGCACGGAGACCGCGCCCAGCGCCCGGATGCGGTCAATCACCTGCTTGACAAGGATCTCCGGGGCCGAGGCGCCGGCCGTCAAACCGACGCGGCTCTTGCCCTCGAACCAGGACTCCTGCAGTTCGCTGGCGTCGTCCACCATGTAGGCTTCAGTGCCCAGCTTGGCGGCCAGTTCGCGCAGGCGGTTGCTGTTCGAACTCGTCGGGCTGCCGACCACGATGAGGATGTCCACCTGCGGGCTGAGCACCTTGACGGCGTCCTGCCGGTTCTGCGTGGCGTAGCAGATGTCTTGCTGCTTGGGCTCGCGCACCTGCGGAAAACGCGCCTTCACGGCCGCGCTGATCTCGGCCGCGTCGTCCACGCTGAGCGTGGTTTGCGTCACCACGGCCAGCCGCTCGGTTTGCGAGGGCGTGATGCGTGCCACGTCGGCCACGTCTTCCACCAGGTGGATGCCGCTGTCGAGCTGGCCCATCGTGCCCTCCACCTCGGGATGGCCCTTGTGGCCGATCATGATGAACTCGTAACCTTCCTTGTGCAGTTTGGCCACTTCGACATGCACCTTGGTCACCAGCGGGCAGGTGGCGTCAAAAATCTGGAAGCCCCTGGCCTCGGCCTCTTGTTGCACCGCCTTGCTCACGCCATGGGCGCTGAACACCAGCGTCGAGCCGGGCGGCACATCGGACAGCTCTTCAATAAAGATCGCGCCCTTGGCTTTGAGCTCGTTGACCACATAGGTGTTGTGCACGATTTCATGGCGCACGTAGATCGGTGCGCCAAACTTTGTCAGCGCCCGCTCGACGATTTCAATGGCCCGGTCGACACCGGCGCAAAAGCCGCGCGGCTCCGCGAGCAGGATTTCCTCAAGCCGTTTTTCTGCGATGCTCATAGGACTCATAGCACCCCAATCACTTGCACTTCAAACACCACCGGCTGGCCGGCCAGCGGGTGGTTGAAATCAAACTGCACCGCATCGCCGCCCTCCTTGACCTGTTGGACTGCTCCGGCGTACTGCCCCATGCCGTCCGGTGTGGGGAACTGCACCACATCGCCGACCTTGTACTGCTCGTCGGGGTCGCCCAGCTCATTGAGCAGCTTGCGCGCCACCCATTGCACCAGGGTGGGGTTGCGCTCGCCAAAGGCCGCACCGGCCACCAGCTCGAACGTGGTACGCGTGCCCTCGGGCAGGCCCAGCAGGCGCTGCTCGATGGCGGGTGACAACTCGCCGGTGCCCAGGCTCAGCGTGGCCGGCTTGCCGCCAAAGGTATTGATGATGTCGGCGCCGTCCGGGCCGGCCATGCGGTAATGCAGGGTCAGGAAAGAGCCGGGATGGACAAGTGCGGGAGCGGTGGTTTCCACGGGGGGCATAAAACTCTCTGGGCCGGCGGGTGCGGCCAACAACTGTTTGTAAACTGCCTCTATTGTAGAAAGTAAGCCATGTCCGGGAGAAAAGCCGGATTTGCCCCGCTCCCCCTCCCTGATCGGACCCCTTCCCCATGCTGCTGAAAGACCTGCCCGAGGACGCCCGCCCCCGAGAAAAACTGCTGGCGCGCGGCCCCGGCGCGCTCAGCGATGCGGAATTGCTGGCCCTGCTGCTGCGTACCGGCCTGCCCGGCAAGAATGCGCTGCAGATGGGCCAGGAGCTGGTGGACACCTTCGGCGGCGTGGCCGGGCTGCTGCACACCGGACCCGAAGCGCTCAAATGCATCAAAGGCCTGGGCCCGGCCAAACGGGCCGAGCTGGTTGCGGTGCTGGAACTGGCCCGCCGCGCGCTAGCCGAAGAACTGAAGGAAAAGGCGCTGTTCGCCACACCGCAGGCCGTGCGTGACTATTTGCAGCTGCAGCTGGGCGGCCGGCCGCACGAGATCTTTGCCGTGCTGTTCCTGGACAGCCAGCACCGGCTGATTGCCCTGGAAGAGCTGTTTCGCGGCACGCTGACGCAGACCAGCGTCTACCCGCGCGAAGTCGTGGTGCGGGCACTGGCGCTGAACGCCGCCAGCGTGGTGCTCGCGCACAACCACCCCAGCGGCGCCGCCACGCCCTCCCGCGCCGACGAGGCGTTGACGCAAACCCTCAAGTCCGCGCTGGCGCTGGTGGATGTGCGCGTGCTCGACCATTTTGTGGTGACAAGTACCCAGGCGGTGTCGATGGCCGAGCTGGGTTTGCTCTAGTGTGGTGTTGCATGCTTGACGGTACAAATAAAACCGATGGATTTTTGGCCGTCATGGACGAAAAGACGCGGTTGTATGTACCGGATAGCGTGCAACACCACACTAACATCGAGGCCATCCATACATCATGAACGCCCCCACCCCTAAACGCCTGAAAGACCTGAAGGATCTCAAGGCCGTCAAGCTGGAGATCGAAACGCGCGCCCGGCAGGCAGCAGAACTGCAGGCCGCGCGTCTGGCCGCTGCGGCAAAAGCCAAAGCCGAAAAAGAACTCTTCTCGCGCGCCGTCGGCCCCGTCAAGGCCTTGCCGGCCAAACACCTGCCCGGCAATCCGGGCCACCGGGCCAGCCTGCCGCTGGCCCAGCCCGCGCCCATTCCGGTGCAGCAGCAGCGCGACGAGCTGGCCGTGATGCGCGAAGCCATTTCGGACGAGTTTGACGTGGAAAGCCTGCTGGATACCGACGAGGCGCTGAGCTTCAGGCGGCCCGGCATGGGGCCCGACGTGGTGCGCAAGCTGCGCCGCGGCGGCTGGAGCATTCAGGGCCAGCTCGACCTGCACGGCCTGCGGCGCGAGGACGCGCGGGAGGCGCTGGCCCAGTTCATCAAGGACGCCCACAAAACCGGCTGGCGTTGCGTGCGCGTGGTGCACGGCAAGGGGCTGGGCTCGCCGGGCAAGACGCCGGTACTCAAGGGCAAAGTGCAGAGCTGGCTGATCCAGAAGCAGGAAGTGCTGGCCTTCGTGCAGGCCCGGCCGGCCGAAGGCGGCGCCGGGGCGCTGGTGGTGTTGCTGGCGCAGGGCTGAGCCAGCCGGTCACAACCCGAACACGGCGCGCCCGATGGCGGCGGATTCGTAGCCGTGCCGGAACACCAGGTCGTAGGTCTGCAGTGGCACCTTCTTCAGCGAGGTCGGGTACGCGGCTGCAGCCTTCACGCCCTCCTTGTCGAGCCAGTTGCCGGCGGGGCATGCGGCGCCTGAGCGCCTGGCGATGTCCTGGGCGGTGGCGCCGAGCCGCAAATAAGCGGCGCGCCCGCTTGCTTTCGACGCATAGGCCATCAGCCCTCTTGCACGCAGCGCTCGGGTCTGGTCAGACATGATGTCGGCCACGCGCTTGAGCCGGAACAGGTTCAGCCGCCCCATGTCAAAACCTTCGGGCAAAGGCGCGCCTGCGTCGGACGAAATGATCACGCCGTCAACTTTCGGTTTCGGGCCGAAACCGGCATCAAAGAACGGCTCAAGCCCGAGGTTGTCGTATACACCGCCGTCGTAAAGATGAATTCTGGCGAAGCGATCTTCCGCCGGCCGGGCCTCATCGCCCGACGCATACATCGGAAGGTCCCAGTCGAAGCTATCGGCTTGCAGGACGTAAGGGCCTATCAGCCCGGGGAAGGCCGCCGACACGGCCATGGCGTCGCGCAGCGGAAACCGCTGCATCTGTGTGGACCCCAGCGTCCAGTCGCGCAACTGGCCGCCTTCAATGCAGGCGCGCTTGCCGGTTTCAGCGGTGGTGGCATTGATCGACCAGACCGGCGATGCAGGAAGTTCATCGAGCAGGGCATCGACACCCCAGGTGCTGCCAATGGCCGAAGCCAGCACGTTGGCGCGGGACAGGGCAAAGCGCCAGTTGGCCGGGCGCAGCATGGCCAGCATCGCGGCCTTTTGCAGGTCTGTCTGCGTCAGCACGTCCTTCAGCTCCGGCAACAGCGCCTGGAGGTACTCGTCGCTGCTGGGCCAGCGCATGCCATTGAGCTGCAGGAGCAGACCCACCAGCAGGCTTCCGCCGGACACGGTGGAGACCTTGCTCACGTGTTCCAGCGCCCCATGCTCCGCCAGGGACTTCAACACGCCACAGTGAAAGACCATGGCGCGCATTCCTCCACCCGAAAGGGCAAGGTAGATGGGCTTCATCTCCGTACCCGCCACACTAGGTTTGGACAGGCGACCGAGGCGAAGCGTCCCGCGAGCCGCAGCCTGCAAGGCCTCGGGAGCTACACGCAGTGAGCAACCGTGGAGGCTCTTCCCTCCAGCCGGGGCCGCGGGACTGGCTTCGCCAGACCGCAGGCGCAGCGGCCCCCTCGGGGGGCAGCGTATTACACGCAGTGAAAAGCGTGGGGGCTAACAACTACTCACTCGCCACGATTTCGCATCCAGTCCGCCGTCTGGAAAAACGAGGCATTGAGCCGGGTGCGCAGGGCGTCGTCCACGCCGGTTTCGCGCATGGCCTGGTCCATGCAGGCCAGCCACTGGTCGCGCTCGAGGATGCCGATAGAGCCGATGGCGCCGCCGCCGGTTTGCTGCGGCATGTGACGCATGCGCAGGCGCGGGTGGCCAAAGCGTTCGGTGTAGTGTTGCGGTCCGCCCAGCCAGCCACACAAAAACCAGAACAGGCGCTGCCGGGCGTTGTCCAGCGTGCTGCCGTGCGCCGCGCGCAGGGCAGCGTAACCCGGCTCCAGGTCCATCAGGTCATAAAAGCGCTCGACCAGGGCCTTGACGCGCTCTTCGCCGCCTATCCAGGCGAACGGGGTTTCAAACGGCGGGTTGCCGGGGGGTTTTTCTTCGATCTGCATGCGGGTGGTTGGATAAGTGGCTGGGTTGAGAGATCTGCGTGCTTAACGTAGAGCCTTCACCCCCGCCCTCTCCCAGAGGAAGAGGGCGTAAAAACTTTCTTGCCTGTCGCTCTCTGGACTGTCTTGCCCCCTCGCCCTTCGGGAGAGGGTTGGGGTGAGGGGCGGCTGGAAGGTGTGCAAGGACTCATGCCAGTCAGGTGGCTTTGCGCAAGGTTTCGACCACCGGGGTGTTCAGCACCGAACGCAAACCCCACCACCCTGCCGCAAGCGCCAGGGCCGCGCCGGCCAGGCTGCCGAAGACAGGCACCGTCCAGGAGCCGGTCCAGCTGAAATCGAATACAAAACGCGCCAGCCCCCAGCCCACTGCCAGCGCGACCAGCGAAGCCAGGAAGCCGGCGAGCAGGCCGACGCCCGCCAGCTCGGCGCGCTGCACCTGCCGCAGCAGCGAGGCGCGCGCGCCCACCGCGCGCATGATGGCGAACTCGCGGGCGCGCTCTTCACGCGTGGCCGTGATGGCCGCAAACAGCACCACCACGCCGGCCGCCAGCGTAAAGCCGAACAGGAATTCCACGGCGCGTATCACCTGGTCGAGCACACGCTGCACCTGGGCCAGCGTGCTGCTCATGTCGACATTGGTGATATTGGGAAACGCCTTGACGAGGGTGTTGTCAAAACTCTGGGGACGGGGCTGGCCGCTCACCGCAAGGACCGGCTCGGGCGCGCGGAAGGCGCTGATGAAGGACACCGGCACATCGGCCGGCAACTGCGCCACCGGGTACATCACAAAAAAGTTGACCCGCATCGAGCTCCAGTCGACTTTGCGCAGGCTGGTGATCTTCGCCTCGCTGAGCTGGCCGCCAATGTCAAAGCGCAGGGCGTCGCCGAGCTTCAGGCCCAGCGTTTTGGCCAGGCCCTCCTCCACGCTGATCGCGTCTTTCTCGCCCGCCGTCCACCGCCCGCCCGTCAGCTGGTTGTGCGTGGGCATCACGGCGCTGTTGGACAAATTGAACTCGCGGTCGACCAGGCGCCTGGCGCGATCGTCCTCAAAGTCATCGGGCGTCACGGCCTTGCCATTCACCGCCACCAGACGGCCGCGAATCATGGGGTACCAGTCAAACTTTTTGACGCCGCCATCGCGCAGGGCCTGCTGGAAGGCATCGCCCTGCTCGGGCTGCACGTTGATCACAAAGCGGTTGGGCGCATCAGGCGGCGTGGCCTTGCGCCAGCTGCTGATCAGGTCAGTGCGCAGCAGCACCAGCAGCATCAGCGCCAGCAACCCCACGGCCAGCGCGCTGGTCTGCACCACCGCATACACCGGGCGTGCCGACAACTGCCGGGTGGCCAGCATCAGCCAGCGCGGCGCGGTGGCCTCGTTCACGCTGACGCGCAGCAACTTGATGGCGGCATAGCTGGCCAGCGCAAACACCAGCACAGCCCCCAGAAAGCCGCCGACCGCGATCAGCCCCAGCTTGAGGTCACTGCTGGCGGCCACCAGCAGCGCAGCAAAACCGGCCACGCCCACACCCAGCACGGCCATGGACGCCGGCTTCAGGTTGCCGACATCGCGGCGAATCACGCGCAGCGGCGGCACCTGGGCCAGCTGCAGCACCGGCGGCAAACCAAAAGCGAGCAGCAGCGTGAGGCCCATGCCCATGCCAAAAGCCACGGGCCAGAAGGTCGGCGCGGGCAATGCCGTTTCCACCAGGCCCGCCAGCAGCACCACAAACCCGTAGTGCACCGCAAATCCGATCATCACGCCGAGCGCACTGGCCGCGAGGCCGGTCAGCGCAAACTCAAACCCGTAGGCCAGGGCAATGGTGCGCTGCGACTGGCCCAGCACCCGCAGCATGGCGCAGTCGTCCAGGTGCTTGGCGGCAAAGCCGCGCGCCACAATGGCCACCGCCACGGCGCTCAGCAAGGCCGCGAGCAGCGCGACCAGATTCAGGAATTTCTCGGCACGGTCCAGCGTCTGGCGCATCTCGGGGCTGCCGCTTTCCAGCGACTCCAGGCGCACGCCGCGAATGCCGGACTGCTCCGCCGGCTTCTTGATCTCCTCGCTTGCCCATTTCACGTAGGCCTTGACGGCCTTGTCGTCCCCCGCGACAGCGAAGCGGTAATTGGTGCGGCTGGCGGGCTGGATCAGGCCCGTGGCGGCCACATCGGCCTGGTTGACCATGACGCGCGGCGAAAAGCTGATGAAGCCCGCGCCGCGGTCCGGTTCCTGCACGATGATGCGGGTCAGCTTGAAGCTGGACTCGCCCATCAACAGGGTCTGGCCCAGTTGCAGGCCCAGGGCGTCAAGCAGCGAGGCATCGGCCCAGGCGGTGCCGGGGGCGGGGATGTCGCGGGTGTCCCGTCCAGCGCCTTCCAGGCTGTCCGAAACTTTCATGGCGCCACGCAAGGGGTAGCCTTCCGGCACGCCCTTGAATGCCACCAGCTTGGCCTGCCCGCCCTCTTCATCGGGGGCCCGGCCCATGGTGGGAAAGGTCACGGTGGACACGGACTGCAGGCCCAGCGCCCGGGCCTTGGCGATAAAGGCGGCCGGGGTCACATCATCACTGCGGACCACCGCATCCCCGCCCAGCAATCGCCCCGCGTCACGCTGCAATCCGCCCTTGAGCCGGTCGGCAAAAAACCCCACCGCGGTCAGCGCAGCCACGGCCAGCGTGACGGCCACAATCAGCAGGCGCAACTCACCGGCCCGCAAATCGCGCAGCAGCGATCTCCAGCCGAGCTTCAGAAACAAAAAGTGCATGTGGCAACCTTACCTCAAAGCGTGCGCCCCCAGTTCAAGGCCGGGCTTTCTCGGTATCGGCCCGGGATGAGGCGCCGGCCGGCGCATTGGCCTGCGGCAACGCATCGAGCCGCTGCTCCAGCGCACGCAGCACCGGGCCGATGTTGGCGCCCACTCTGATCTGGGGGTTGGAAAATCCGTCCTCCTTGCCGGCGTCGATCTCGCGCTGTTTGATCAACGGGACGGCACGGGCAAAGGCCTGCTCAAAGGAATGGGTCTTGCGCAGCTGCTCGTCAAACATCGCCCGGCCAAAAAAGGTGAGCTCGGACAGGCGGCCGCAACCGTACGAGGTGTGGGTGGCGTCCGCTGCCGTCATGACCAGCGTGTTGTCGTTGGCCAGCACGTCCACCCAGCCGCCGGAGTAGCAGGCCGAGACCGCAATCACGCGGTTGCGGATGCCGGCCTTGTCCAGCGCCTCCCGCAACACGCTGGGGCTCAGTGCTTCGACCTCCAGCGGCCAGTGCGAGGCGGCGAGCTTGAAATCGCGGGCGCCGTGGGACGTGAGGTAGACGACCAGCACGTCCTTGTCCCGGTCCATGCGCTGCGCCAGCGCTTCAATGGCCCGCTGCAGATTAAGCGGGGTGGCCCAGGGATGGGTCGCGGCAGTGCTGCCGTGGTTCAACAGGTGAATCACGCGGCCGCCGGCGTCAAAGCGCTCGGCCAGGACGCGGCTCACCAGGGTGCTTTCGCGCAGGAAAACATCTTCGGAGGCATAGGGGGCAAACACGAGCCCGTAGACGTCGGCCACCCCGGGGCGTTCGGGCGCGATGGCGGCGAGGGTGCGCTGCCACAAGGCCTGCTGCATCTCCAGGGTTTGCTGGGTCAGGTGCAGCCTGGGCTTGTCGTCTTCCACCGCAGCTTTGCGCGCATAGTCCGGCTCCCACGCACGGGCCTCGAATTGCCACAACGTCAGGCCCGTGGTCGCGATGAGGGCCAGCGCAAACACCGCCGCACGCCAGGTCCAGCCCGCGAAACGCACAATCAGAAAGAAGCTGATACCCAACGACCATGCGGTGAACACGAGGTAAAACGCCCAATACAGCCAGGGCGCCGAGAACACCCGGCCCTTGACCCAGCCATGGACAATGGCTGCGGTCAGGCCCTCATACAGCAAGGTGTTGGGGAGGGACGCGATCAGCCACAGCACAACGCAGGTGGCGACGCCGGCCAGGCGGGGGCTGTCCGCCGCTGCGGAGACGTCCGGCCTGGGCTTCGCCGGAAAGGCCCACCAGGCCAGTCCGATAAAAGCAGCCAGCGTCCACCAGCCCGACAACCAGGCCTGCACACTGAAGCGGGCAGGCCCATCGATCTCCATGCGCGGCGCGGCCACTTCCACCAGCAAAACCAGCAGCGTCAACAGGAACGCCTGCCACGGTGCAGGCACCTGTCCGGCGACCCGGGGGGTCAAAAAAAAGGCCGCACGCAGACCTTCCTTCAGCCAGCGGCTGACGGACAGGTAGCCGGATGAATCAGGCCTTGGTCTGCTGGAGGAAGCGGGAACGTCCGGAATACCCGGCAGCGTGGACTGGATGGGTTGCTCACTCATGGCGGCATCATGCCACGCCACGTTCAGGATTCGGCCACCGGCGTCCGCAGGTTGGGTCCGGCCAGTTCGGGCTGCAGATGCAGCCGCTCGGGCGTGGCATAGCAGATAAAGCGCTTGTTGGTCGCACGGCCAATGGCGCACAGGCCGACCGACTGCGCCACCTGGTGCCCCATCTGGGTGATACCGCTGCGGGACACCACGATAGGCACGCCCATCTGGGCCGACTTGATGACCATCTCGCTGGTGAGGCGGCCGGTCGTATAAAACACCAGGCCTTCCAGGCCGAGAGCGGTGGGTGAAGTGCCGAGCGTGGAGTCCCCCTCTTCTCCAGCCGGGGCCGCGGAACCGGCTTTGCCGGGCCGCAGGCGCAGCGCCCCCTCGGGGGGCAGCGCATTACGCGCAGCGAAAAGCGTGGGGGCCACATCTTGCATCCACATCCAGCCGGCGATCGTATCGATGGCATTGTGCCGCCCGACATCTTCCACGAACAGCAGCATGCCGGCGCGGTCGTCCGCCACCTGGAACAAGGCGCAGGCGTGGACTGAACCAGCGGACTTGTAGGTAGTCTCCTTCAGGCGGATGGTGTTGACCAGCTCATAGAGCTGGCTTTGCGTGATGTGCGCGTCCGCGGGCAGCTCGATCTGGTCCACCTCGTCCATCAGGCCGCCAAATACACTGCCCTGGCCGCAGCCGGTGGTGACCACGCGCCGGGCTGTTTTTTCCTCGATGTCCTCAATGCCGTGGCGGGTTTTGACGGCTGCGGCGCCCACCTCCCAGTCGACGGTGATGGATTCGATGTCCTGCACCGACTTGACCAGCCGCTGGTTGCGCAGGTAGCCGAGCACCAGCCATTCAGGATGCGCGCCCAGCGTCATGAGCGTGACCAGTTCGCGTTTGTCGACATACACCGTCAGCGAACGCTCGGCGGGAATGGAGACCTTTAGATGCTCGCCATATTCATTGACCGCGTCGATCTCGCAGGTCAGGGGCGCCTGGGCAAGCGTCAGGCGGGGCAAAAGCAGGGGCGGCGGCGGGTACATGAATGAAGACTACAACAAAAAAGCCGGTCCCTCGCGGGCCGGCCTTTCAGGGGTATGAGGTTTCAGGACTTTTTGGCCGGGTTCACCACCGCATCGGGCTGCTTGGTGCTGGGAGGGCTGGTTGCGGTAGGGGCCGGAGAATGCGCGCCCGAGGCTTCGATGGGCTTGGCCGCTTCTGGCGCCGCATAGGTAAAGGCGCCGGGATCCGCGCAGGCCGGCGCTGCCGCGGGCGGCTTGGTTTCCTTGCCTGCCGCCTTCGCGGATTTGTAATAGCTGGCCGCCACTTTGTCCTGCGCCTTGCACAGCTGGTAGGCCTCGACCTTGCCCGTCCACGCGGTCTTGGCAGCCGCCTCGGCGGCTTTGGCCTTGGCTTCGTCGTTCAGGGGCGGCAGCTTGGCCAGCGCGAGCGCAGGCACACCTGCCAGCAGGCTCCAGGTCAAAAGTCGAATCAGTTTTTTCATGGCGTCCTCGCTGTCCTCACTGCTTTAAACCTGTACTGTCTGGCCAGGTGGCGCAGGCTCACTGCGCTGGCGGGGGATCTTGCCCGCCTTCACGTCGTCATACCAGTACTCGTGATGCTCCTTCGCCCAGGTCTCATCCACATAGCCGGTTCCCATGGCCTTGAAGGCGCCCTGCATGCCGAGGGTGCCAATGTAGATGTGACCGAGGAACATGCACATCATGAGCACGGTGGCCACCGCATGCACCATGTGCGCGATCTGCATGGTCGCGCGCTCGTACACCAGGCCCGGCAGCAGCTTGTCGAGGACCAGGCCCGATGACACCACCACCACACCCAGGAAAAACACACCGCCCCAGAAAATCACTTTCTCACCGGCGTTGAACCGGTTGGACGCCGGTTCCGCACCGGAGATCAAGCCACCTCCCTTGAGCAGCCAGTTCAGATCGCCTTTTTGCGGCCAGTTATCGCGCAGGAAGGTCACAAACACAATGAGCAGGGACACGGCAAACACGGGGCCTGCAAAGTTGTGCAGGTTTTTAAGTGCGTAGGTCAGCCAGCCAAACAGGGTGCTGCCCAGGACCGGCAGCAGAAAAAACTTGCCGAAGGCCATCACCACACCGGACACGGCCAAAATGACAAATGCCGTGGCGTTGGACCAGTGTGCCGCGCGCTCAAACGGCGTGAAACGCTCAATCTTTCGGCCTGTCTCCGCACCGTGCGTCTTGATGGTGCCCTTGCTGAAGTAAAAAATCGCGATGGCCAGCACGACGATCAGCAGCAGCGCGCCGCCATACGGAATCAGCCAGTTATTGCGCACCTGCCGCCAGGCTTCACCCGCATTGGTCAGGCGCGAGCCGGGGTATTGCACAAAAGGCTGAATCAGGTTGCCGGCTTCCGGCGCTTCACTTTTGGGCAGGCTGCTGTAGCCGGTGACGCCCTGGCCGACCTGGCGCCACATGGGCGCATTGTTGCCGGGCTGGACTTTGGCGCGCTCCGCGTTGGTCTGCTTGGCATAGTTTGGATCGGCACTCGCGTCGGGTTTGACGTCAAAAATGTTCTGGCCCTGAATCCCGCCGGATGCCCCGGGCGCAGCTGATGCGGCCGGCGCTGCTGGAGCGGGAGTAACAACGCCCGAGGCCTGGGGTGGCTGGGGCGCAGGCGTCTGCGCCCCGGTCAGTCCGGCCCAGGCAAACGCCATGAAAAATACCGCCGATCGCGCGCGTTCCAGTTCCATAGAGCCTCCGCTCACTTTGCCTTGGAATATTCATTCTGGGTGTTCTGTGCACGGGCTTTCAGCCCCTGCTCCCAGCTGGTCTTGTCGCCGCGCTTCCACCCCGGTGCCGCAAACTGGTTCTCAACCCCCTGAAACGGCGCGACATCGCTTTTCACGCCACCCATGGATTGCGGTTTTTCGCCACAGGCTGACAATCCTGCCACGGCAGCAAGGGTTGAGAGAAGGATGAAAAAGCGCGTCATGATTTGCCTCCCGCGGGCGGCTGGCCGGCCTGTTTCGAACCGTACGCTGTTCCCCAGCCCCAGACCTCGGCACCTTTGCCGCGCTGCACCACCCGGTTGCGGAAGATGTCAGCGATCACATCGCCGTCACCGGCCAGCAGGGCCTTGGTAGAGCACATCTCGGCGCAGGCCGGCAATTTGCCTTCGGCCAGGCGGTTGCGGCCATATTTTTCAAATTCGGCCTGGCTGCCATTGACCTCCGGACCGCCTGCGCAAAAGGTGCATTTGTCCATCTTGCCACGCACACCAAAGGTGCCGGCCGCCGGAAACTGCGGCGCGCCGAATGGGCAGGCATAGGAGCAGTAACCGCAGCCGATGCAGACATCCTTGTCGTGCAGCACCACACCTTCATCGGTGCGGTAAAAACAATTGACCGGGCAAACGGCCATGCACGGCGCGTCGCTGCAATGCATGCAGGCGACCGAAATGGACTTTTCGCCGGGAACGCCGTCGTTGAGCGTCACCACGCGTCGGCGGTTGACACCCCACGGCACTTCGTTCTCGTTCTTGCAGGCGGTGACGCAGCCGTTGCATTCAATGCAGCGCTCGGCGTCACAGACAAATTTCATGCGTGCCATGGCGTCTCCAGAAAAAATATTTCGATCGGAAGCTGGCGTGGGGCTCTGCCCCAGCAAGGGGCCGCGAAAGCTGGCGCGGAGGCTCCGCCCAAGCAGGGGCCGCGGAACCGGCTTTGCCGGGCCGCAGGCGCAGCAGCCCCCTCGGGGGGCAGCGTATTACACGTAGTGAAAAGCGTGGGGGCCATATTCAAGCTCTCTCGACGTTGCAGATCGTCGTCTTGGTTTCCTGCATCATCGTCACGCTGTCGTAGCCATAGGTGGTGGCGGTGTTGGCCGCCTCGCCACGCACGACCGGGTGCGCGCCACTGGGGTAGTAGGCCAGCATGTCAGCCCCCTGCCAGCGCCCGGAGAAGTGGTACGGCATGAAGACGGTGTCCGGCCCCACCCGCTCCGTCACCAGGGCCTGCACATTCAGGCGAGCACCGGTCGGCGTGCTGACCCAGGCACGCTCACCATTGCGAATGCCTCTATCCGCAGCGATTTTTGGATTGATTTCGACGAACATCTCCTGCTGCAACTCGGCCAGCCAGGGATTGGAGCGGGTTTCTTCGCCGCCACCCTCGTATTCAACCAGCCGGCCGGAGGTCAGGATCAGCGGGAATTTCTCGTGCACCTTGTCGGCAATGTTTTTCTGCTGGATGGTCTTGTACAGCGTCGGCATGCGCCAGAAGGCTTTCTTGTCGTCATGCGTCGGGTACTTGGCCACCAGATCGGGGCGAATGCCGTAGAGCGGTTCGCGGTGCTGCGGAATCGCATCCGGGAAATTCCAGACCACCGCACGGGCCTTCGCATTGCCAAACACGTGGCAGCCATGGTTTTTCATGGTCACGCGGATGATGCCGCCCGATGAATCCGTTTTCCAGTTCTTGCCTTCGGCTGCGGCTTTTTCAGCCTCAGTCAGCTCATCCCACCAGCCGAGTTTCTTGAGCAGCAAGTGGTCGAACTCCGGATAACCGGTGGTGATGTCGGCGCCCAGCGAGTGCGAGCCGTCTTCGGCCAGCAGGTTGACGCCGTCCTTTTCCACGCCGAAGTTGGCGCGAAAATTACCGCCACCCTCCATGACATGTTTGGAGGTGTCATAGAGATTGGCGGAGCCGGGGTGTTTGAGTTCCGGCGTACCGTAGCAGGGCCACGGCAGGCCGAAATAATCCCCCGCCGTGTCATAGCCGGTTTCCTTGTCGATGCCGCCCCTGGACTTGAGGGTCTTGACGTCAAACAGATGCATGTTGCGCATGTGCGCCTTCAGGCGCTCGGGGCTCTGCCCGGTGTACCCAATGGTCCAGCAGGTCTTGTTGATCTCGCGCAGAATGTCTTCCGGCATGGGCTCGTCCATGCCCTTGACCTTTTGCATCTTGTAGTTCTTGGAGAGCTCTTTGGCAAAGCCCAGCTTCTCGGCGAACTGGTGCATGATCATGTGATCGGTGCGGCTTTCCCACAGCGGCTCAATCACTTTCTCGCGCCACTGCAGGGAACGGTTGGAGGCCGTCACCGAGCCGCTGGTCTCAAACTGGGTTGCCGCTGGCAGCAGGTACACCGCGCGGTTTGGATTGAGGTCTTCAGCCTTGCCCGGCATCGCCGCCATGGCCGCGGTGGCTGAAGGATAAGGGTCAATGACGACCAGCAAATCCAGCTTGTCCATGGCGCGCTTCATCTCCAGGCCACGGGTCTGGGAGTTGGGCGCATGGCCCCAGAAGAACACCCCGCGCAGGTTGGATTCCTGGTCAATGAGTTCGTTTTTCTCCATCACGCCGTCGATCCAGCGGGAGACGGTGATGCCGGGCTTGCCCATCATGGCGGGCGAGGCATAACGCCCCTTGATCCATTCGAAGTCAACACCCCATATCTTGGAAAAGTGCTTCCACGATCCTTCCGCCAGGCCATAGTAGCCCGGCAGGGAGTCGGGATTGGGCCCCACATCGGTGGCGCCCTGCACATTGTCGTGGCCGCGGAAAATATTGGTGCCGCCGCCGGATACGCCGACATTGCCCAGTGCCAGCTGCAAAATGCAGGAGGCGCGAACGATGGCATTGCCAATGGTGTGCTGGGTCTGGCCCATGCACCAGACGATGGTGGACGGCCGGTTTTTGGCCATCGCTTCAGCGGCCATGTAGACGCGCGCTTCCGGCACGCCGCAGGCTTCCTCCACCTTGTCGGGCGTCCACTTGGCCATCACATCCTCCTTGACCTTGTCCATGCCGTAGACGCGATCATTGATGTACTTCGTGTCTTCCCAGCCGTTCTTGAAGATGTGGTACAGCATGCCGAACAGGAACGGGATGTCCGAGCCCGAGCGGATGCGGATGTATTCGTCTGCCTTGGCCGCCGTGCGCGTAAAGCGCGGGTCGACCACGATCATCTTGCAGCCGGTCTCCTTGGCGTGCAGCATGTGCAGCAGGCTGACTGGATGCGCCTCGGCCGCATTGGAGCCGATGTACAACGCGCACTTGCTGTTCTGCATGTCGTTGTAGGAGTTCGTCATCGCGCCGTAGCCCCAGGTGTTGGCGACGCCGGCCACCGTGGTGGAGTGGCAGATACGGGCCTGGTGGTCACAGTTGTTGCTGCCCCACAAACTCACCCACTTGCGCAGCAGGTAGGCTTGCTCATTGTTGTGCTTGGAGGACCCGATGAAGTAGACGCTGTCGGGCCCGCTGGCCTTGCGCAGCTCCACCATCCGGGCCGTGATTTCATTGAGGGCGGTGTCCCAGCTGATGCGCTCGTACTTGCCATTCACCAGCTTCATCGGGTAACGCAGGCGGTATTCGCCATGCCCGTGCTCGCGCACCGCAGCGCCCTTGGCACAGTGGGCCCCCAGGTTGATCGGTGAATCAAACACCGGCTCCTGGCGAACCCAGATGCCGTTTTCAACCACGGCATCAATCGCACAGCCTACCGAGCAGTGGGTGCACACGGTGCGCTTGACTTCGATTTTTCCGCTGCCATCCGTGGCGCCCGGCGTTGCCGCCCCGGCCTTTTTAACCAGTGTCAGCTGCGTGGCTGCCAGGCCGACCCCCACACCCACGCCCGAGCGGCGCAGGAAGGCGCGCCGGTCCATGGTGGGGATGGCATTGGACAGGCCGCGCGAGAGGCTTTCGACAAAACGCGCCGAACCGGCACGATGCGCCAGATTGCCTGGGGTTGCGTGAGGTTTTTTCGTGAGCAGCATGAAGCTCTCCGTGAAAAGGAAAACAGGATGAAATTAGATGCGCGTGGTTTTGTAGTAACGCTTGACGTGCTCTGACAGGCTGTAACCACCGCCTTTTTCAGGTGCCGGCTTGGCCTCCTGGGGCGCGGCTTGCGGTAGCTGTGCGCCCGGCAAGGCCACGATGGCTGCGGCTGCTGCGCCCGTGGCGGCTGCACCGAAGAAGAAGCCCCGGCGCGAGGGCTTTGGCTGGCTGTCCTGCATCTTTGTCTCCAAGGAGGCTGCTGGCATGTATGCAACGGTTTGCATACACACTGTACGTCAGAGCGTGGAGCGCCACAACAATTTGCATCATCCAAACATGGAGATTAGGGGAAAACGATAAGCTTTCTTATCGTCCCTGTGCCCCCCTGGAGACGGCCGGTGTCTCAATTTGAGGCGGACATGGAACGGATGGGGACGGATGGCCTGGAGGCCGTTGCGGGACATGCCAATGCCCTTCAGGCGAGCATGTCAAACCCTTGTGATTCGACACTGATGAAGGCCTGGGTGAAGGTCGCGAGTGCCCGGTAAAACCGGGCCTTGGGGTGCTGCATGATCGCGTCGCACATCAGGGGCACCCAGGGCTGGACATGCCGTGCAAAAAATTCGCGCTGGCGCGTCAGGTTGGCCACCTCCACGTCGTCACCGGCAATCAGGTAGCGCATGACCTCGCACAGGTAGGCCACATGGTCTTCTGTTTCCGGCATGGCCTCGTCACGCGCCAATCCCAGTGCGGCGATGTCGGTACGAAGGGCCGCCAGCGGCCTTTCGTTCAGGAAGCCACTGAGGTAATGGGATCCAAAGAGATACAGCTCGGGTTTGCCCACACCCCCAAAGAGGGTATCGTATTCCTGCCCGATGTCTGCCAGGCTTTGCTCGCGCGCCACGGCGACCAGCTCTTGCCAGGAACTCTCGAGCACGGCCCCCGCCGCCGGTGCTTCGGTGACGGCGACGCGGATGTTGCCGTGCAATTCGGCAGACGGCGCCGCGTAGTACAGCGCCGCGAGCAGCCCATAGACCTCCGCGCGTGCGGTTTCTTCGTCCAGGCCGGAGGATACGAGTTGCGCTTGCATCATGTGTGTGTCGTCGTGTGTGTGCCCGCCTAGCGGATATCGGTGATCTTGAGTTCGTTGTCTGCAGAGTAGATGTCGATGACCCGGCAGTCGCCGCACATCTTGAGGCGGTCCGCAGCCGCGCCCTGAAACATGGCGTGGCCCGCCAGCTTGCCCAGCATGGACTCGATGGCCTTGAGCGTGCCAAAGGGCTTGCCGCAGCGTATGCATTGGTAGGGCTGCGTCTCGTTGAGCACGCGCGCCTCCTTGCGCTGGGGCGTCAGCAAAAGCCGCGGCTGCAGCGTGATGGCGTCTTCCGGGCAGGTAACCGCGCATAAACCACACTGCACGCAGTTCTTTTCAATGAATTTGAGTTGCGGACGTTCGGGGTTGTCCTGCAGCGCGCTGGCCGGGCAGGCACTCACGCAGCTCAGGCACAGGGTGCAGGTGTCGGTGTTGACAACAAGGCTTCCAAATGGCGAGCCTGAGCGGGGAAGCTCAATCGCTTCAGGCACAGTGGCAGGCGCGTGGGCAATCAGGTGGTCCAGCGCCATGTCCAGCGTACTGCGTTTTTCCTGGACTACCGCAAAGCGGGCAGTGACCGCGGGCACCATGGGCCTGGCCTGCGCCAGGGTTTGCAGGCTGGCATCGAGGCCGGCGAGCGCCCGGGCATGGACGCCCGGCTGGGTGCGCACCAGCTGAAAATGAACGCCCGCATAGCCCAGGCCGCCGAGGATGGCCTGCGCCACCCGCATCTGGTCCGCCAAGCCCTCCAGGTAGGCCGGCGCCTCTTCATCGGTGACCAGCACGGCCACCTGTTCGGCGCCAAACGCGAGGGCGCTCAACCAGACGTCCAGCCCCAGGCTGGCGGTATGCCACAAGGCCTGCGGAATGACGTTGGCCGGCACGCCCTGCACGTTTTTTTGCAACCGGGCGGCGCGACCCAGCGCCTCGATGGCCTGCTGGCCGGCGCCCTGGCTGTGGAACAGCAGCACCGGGTGCGCACCGCCGGCCCGGGCATAGGTGGCAAGAAGGGTCTTGAGGCGGACACCCTGCTCGCTGGCGCGGGGATAGGCATAAGTGAGCGCGCCGGTTGGGCAGACGGTGGTGCAGGCGCCGCAGCCTATGCACAGATTGGGATTGACGACGATCTGCTGGCGCTCTTTCTGGCTGCTGACCGCGCCGGCCGAGCAGATGTCGATGCAGGCATTGCAGCCGACGGTTTCATTGCGGCTGTGGGCGCACAGCTTTTGCTTGTAGGCAAAGAATTTGGGCTTTTCAAACTCGCCCACCAGGTCACGCAGCTTGACCACCGTGGCCAGCAAACCGGGCGAGACCAGCCCGGCCGAGGCATCGCATGCAAAGTAGCCCTGGGGTGGCGCGTGCAGCGCGATCAGGGGTTGGCGCCCCAGATCCAGCACGAGATCAAACGCCTCGGTGACTGCCTGCGCTTCGCGGTTGAAGTCGATCGCGCCGGCGGCCTTGCAGACGGCCACGCAGTCCCGGTGCGAGGTGCATTTGCTGCTGTCCACCTGGTAGCTCAGGTCGATGGCGCCTTCGGGGCACACCGCGATGCAGGCATTGCAGCGGGTACACAGGTCGAGGTCAATCGGATTGTCTTTTGTCCATTTCGCTTCAAAAGCGCCCAGCCAGCCCTTGAGGCTCAGGCCGGTACCGCTGATGACCGGGTACTTGCGCTCCTGAGCGGGAAAGCCGCCCGGCGCCGGGTCAGCGACACCTTGCGAAAAAATCGTCACGTCCAGCGCATCGGCGACCAGCGCAGCCACCTGCTCGGCCTGGTCCAGCGGGCCGACAATCAGCAGGCGGCCGGCGCTTTTGTAGGTGACGGTCGAGACGGGTTCTGCCTCAGGCAGGTGCGCGACGGCGAGCAGCGCGGCGATCTTGGGGCTGGCGGTCGAAGCGTCCTTGCTCCAGCCGCCGGTTTCACGAATATTGACGAACCTGACCACCGAGGTCGCCCCCGCGGTCTGCTCGCCCAGCGCCGCAAAGAGGCGCTTTTCCTGGGTGCAGGCCACCACGACGTCATCACCTGACTGGACCGCCTTCTGGAACGCGCCGGCCTCGCGCCGGCACAAGGTCGAATGCCGCGTCAGATCTTCATTGAGTGCCGCGCCCACCGCCTGGGGCTGGAGGGGCATGGTCTGGTTGCAGTCGCAAATCAGTGTGGGCATGGTCTTCTGGGCGTTGGCTGGCGCCGGCGTCAGGCAATGACCCGGCTTGGCTGCGGTTGTCGGGGTTGACAGGGTCTGGCGTTATCATGCCCGCGGTTTCTGATGACTGTGCCACGGTTTCACCATCAGGGTTATTCGCATTTTCCCGCGCTACAGCCGCCTGGATTTTTTCCGGGTCATCCTGGTCATCCTTCTCCGCCTTGTCATCCTTGTCATCCTCCTCGTCATCAAACAGCTTGAGGAATTTCGCACTGGCCATCTGCCGAAGCATGGACTCGGGTATCGGCTCGGAGATGGAATAGTCATCTATGTAGGTGTCCAGTCCATCCATCACATTGAAGTGCGGATCGGCAAACAGCTTTTTCATGGCCGCGTTCCTGACTTCAGGCCCCACCCCCTCGGCCATGAAGGGTTTGAAATCGGAGTCCTTGGTCAAAAACCGCACGTCATTGAGTGACAGCTCTTTTTCCGCGGGCACGATGGCATCGGGAGCGGAAGGTGGCGCCGCAGCCGGTGCGGATTGCGTCCCGTCTGGCGGAGGCACAATGGCGCCGGCGTTACCCCCCGGGGCCACCGCCGGCGCAGGCTCTTCGAGCGGCTTGCCCTGCAGGGCGTCAGACTTGCGGCGAGCCCACCGGCCCAGGAATCCCCCGCGCTCTTCAGCCATGGCCGGGCCCGTCCGGTTTCTTGTCAGTACTCACCCGCGCGGGATTGCCAAAACGATCCTGCAAGGACTGAAAGCTTTGCGGACGCTGGCGCCGCTTGGGTTCCAGCACATGATGCCGGTCCACAAACTCCTGCAGCCACTGCACCACGTCGGGCGGTGCGGGAACCTGTTCGACGGTTTCCTGCGCGTCCAGCCAGCGCCCGGCGTCGTGGTAGCTCAAGGTAACGGTCTGCGGTACGGCCACCGGCTCATCTGCAAGACCCGCCTCTTCCTCCATGCGCCACACCACCCAGAAGCAGGGATGGGGTGCGGTCACATTCAGGTAATAACCCTCGGCATCGCCCAAAAACAGCTCCACCCTGAAGCCCGGGTGCAACCAGCGCTCCTCGCGGTCGTCCTTGAGCAGCAAGCGGGGTTGGTTGCCGAAGGCCTCCTCCTGCGGCACCACATCGGCCAGCACCCAGCGCCAGGGCTGCCAGCGGTTGTCAATGCGCTCCCGGCACATGACCACCGCCACCAGCAGGGTTGGACGGTGAACAGCGTCCCCCGTCTCAGGGGACTGCATCAGGAAATCAGCCATGGCCGCAGTGTACGGCGGACTCCATGAATCCCTAAACCAACAATGCGCGTTGGGGCTTGTCAGGCGCCGACAGCAGGCATCGTCAGCGGGCGCCGGGACGCCCGCCGGTTCGCCTGACGGGAGCTCAGGTATTTTTTCAGGTATTTTTTGAAATCGTGATGGTCGGAAATTTGGCCGAAAAATCTTTCGCCTTGGCCGCCACGGTGATGGCCATTTTGCGCGCCACCGCCTTGTAAATGGCGGCCACGTCGCCGTCGGGGTCTGCCACGACCGTGGGCCTGCCGTTGTCGGCCTGCAGGCGGATGTTGATATCCAGCGGCAGCGCGCCGAGATAGTCCATGTGGTAGTCGGCCGCCAGTTTCTTGCCGCCGTCCTCGCCAAAGATGTGCTCGGCGTGGCCGCACTGGCTGCACACATGCACCGCCATGTTTTCCACGATGCCCAGGATGGGCACACCCACCTTCTCAAACATCTTGATGCCTTTTTTGGCGTCCAGCAGTGCGATGTCCTGCGGCGTCGTGACGATCACGGCACCCGTCATGGGCACCCGCTGGGAGAGCGTGAGCTGGATGTCGCCGGTGCCGGGCGGCAGGTCGACGATCAGGTAATCGAGGTCCTTCCAGTTGGTCTGGCGCAGCAGCTGCTCCAGCGCCTGGGTGGCCATGGGGCCGCGCCAGATCATGGCCTCGTCCTGCGCCACCAGGAAACCGATGGACATGACCTGAATGCCGTAGTTTTCCATCGGCTCCATATTCTTGCCATCCACACTCTCGGGCCGGCCTTCGATGCCCATCATCATGGGCTGGCTGGGGCCGTAAATGTCGGCGTCGAGCAGGCCCACGCTGGCGCCTTCAGCGGCCAGGGCCAGCGCGAGGTTAACGGCGGTGGTGCTCTTGCCCACGCCGCCCTTGCCGGAGGCCACGGCAATGATGTTCTTCACATTGGGCAGCAGCTGCACGCCGCGTTGCACGCTGTGGGCGGCGATCTTGACCGCGATATTGACCGATACGTTGTTCACGCCGGCCACCCCCTTGGTCGCCGCGATCAGCATCTTGCGGATAGCCGCCATCTGGCTCTTGGCTGGATAACCCAACTCCACGTCAAAGGACACGTCGCCGTCGGTGATCTGCAGGTTTTTGAGCGCTTTTGCGCTGACAAAATCCTTGCCGGTGTTGGGGTCAAGCACGCCTTGCAGCGCGTTCAAAATTGCCGATTGTTCTACAGCCATCTGGGAAATCTCCGATTGAATTGGGGGCAGGCCGGGAGCGCTGGGGCGCGCTGCCTGGCGGTCGGGAGATTGTCGGGCATGGGACAGCCAATTGGAAAAAGCCCCCAGCGAGGGCGATTGCCGAGTTTTCCGGCCCCAGCCGGGGCTCGGGACAAAACGACGGTAAAAATGGACCACTCTGGCCGATTTGCAGCCGACGGTGCCCCAACCCGACAGGCTCCCGGGCTTGAAGAGAAGTCTAAGGCAATGCGGATGAGGGCGCATCGCCAGCGCGGAGAAGCCATGACCTGACAAGGCATCGGCAGGCCGGTGTCTTGATCTTGCTCAATCCACGCAGGCTGGAACAGGACCAGAATGTGTCACGGGATGGCAGTGGTGGCGGTGGAAAGATGGCTTCCCGGCCCGCCGTCCGGTGTTTGGCCTGGGGATATTTCATGCCTGTCGACCTGGCACCCCTCCCTTCTTCTCAGTCTTCTCAGGAGATGGTTCATGGAACTGACCTCGACCGCTTTCACGCCCCAGGGCGATATCCCGCAACGCCATACCTGCGAGGGTGAGGACATCGCGCCAGCGCTGCGCTGGACCGGTGTTCCGGACACTGCCCGCAGTCTGGTGCTGATTGTTGATGATCCCGATGCGCCCGATCCGGCTGCACCGCAGCGAACCTGGGTGCACTGGGTACTCATCGATATTCCGCCGGCCGCGCCCGGTTTGCCCGAGGGCGGCGATCCGCTGCCCGCCGGCACGCGCGCAGGCCTCAACGACTGGAGCCGCCCGGGCTATGGCGGGCCTTGCCCACCGATCGGGCGGCATCGCTATTTTTTCAAGCTCTACGCCCTCGACACGACACTGCCCGCGCTTCACCAACCAGCCAAGGCGGCTGTCGAGCACGCCATGCAGGGCCACGTGCTGGCCCGGGCCGAACTGGTCGGCACCTACCAGAAGCAGAAGGCCCGCCCCTGAACTGATTGGTGTCATCGGCGTGATCGACTGCCCCATGCCAGCAGTCGCCAGCGCGCGCAGCCTTGAGCATGGCATGCGCCGCCGACCGGGCGGCGCGGTCATTCACGCGCTCATTCCTCTTCCGGACAAGGCGGACTTGGACCCTCGGCCGGCTCACCGGTCTCGGGGTCCAGCCATTCGGCAATGCCGATCTCGCGCTCGGCCTCTGACAAGGTGATGGCCGGCGCCAGCGCTCGCTCGTCGGCGGCATCCATGTCCTCCCGCGCCAGTTCGACCGTCTCGAACGGGCCGAACTCCTGCTTGCCGTCAGGTGTCAGCCAGTGGTAGCCGTCCGGGCGGGCCACAATCCGGTCCCATCCATTGTCGGCATCGGGTTCCATACCCTCTTCAGGCGCATCGTCCCAGCGCGGAGTGCCTGCCTTGGCCCTTACCCTGGCCTTGACCTTGGCCATTGCCCTGGTTTTCAGCTTGGATTTCAGCCTGGTTTTTGCCGTGCGTGTCATCATCGCCTCCTTCCGTCCCGGCGGTGTCGACAGCGATAGCGCACGTTCTGCGGTCAAGACCGGGGACTCAAGAGTCCTACAGAATTAGTCCATTGTCCCCGCTTCGCCGCCGTCGCGTCACCCGGGCGCGCGGGGCGCGCTGTGCGGTCCAGGGCATGGCGCCGCCCTCAAACCAGCTCGAACCCGGCGCCCCTGATGACGGCGTCGCCCAGTGCCGCGCGAATGGCGTCGTCCACATTGTTCAGCCAGACGAAAGTCAGGTCCTGGCGGCTTGCCTCGGGCACATCGCGCAGGTCCTTCTCGTTGCGCTGCGGCAGCAGCACGGTGTGCACGCCGGCACGCTGCGCGGCCAGCACTTTTTCCTTGACACCGCCGACCGGCAGCACCAGGCCGCGAAGGCTGATTTCGCCGGTCATGGCCACATCGTGGCGTACCACGCGGTTGGCGAACAGGGAGGCCAGAGCGATGAACATCGCCACCCCTGCGCTGGGTCCGTCCTTGGGGATCGCCCCCGCCGGCACATGCACGTGCACGTCGATGTCGTCGAAGGCGTCTGCCGGCAGGTGCAGCATGGCGGCGCAGGACTTCACCAGCGTCAGGGCCGCCTGGGCGCTTTCCTTCATCACATCGCCAAGCTGACCGGTCAGGATCAGGCGGCCCGAGCCGGCCACACGGGTTGCCTCGATGAACAGGATGTCCCCCCCGGCCGGCGTCCAGGCCAGCCCGGTGGCCACACCCGGCACGCTGCTGCGCAACACGGTTTCGTGTTCGAACTTCGTGGCGCCGAGGAGCGCGTCCAGGTCGGCCGCATCGACACACACCTGCGGCGTCGAACCATCGGCGATCTGCACCGCTGCATGGCGCATGACGCGCCCGATCTCGCGCTCGAGCTGGCGCACCCCGGCCTCACGCGTGTAGTCGGCCACAATGGACTGCAGCGCCGCGGGCGTCAGTTCGCACTGGCCGTCGCGCAAGCCGTTGGCCTCGCGCTGGCGCTGCACCAGGTAACGCTGCGCAATCTGCAGCTTTTCTTCCTGCGTGTAGCCCGGCAGGTCGATCACCTCCATGCGGTCGCGCATCGGCACGGGCACCTGGTCGATCACGTTCGCCGTGGCGATGAAGACCACGCGGCTCAGATCAAAGGGCACCCCCAGGTAATTGTCGCGGAAGGTGGCGTTCTGCTCCGGGTCCAGCACCTCGAGCAGCGCGGCCGACGGGTCGCCGTGGGCACTGAGAGACAGCTTGTCAACCTCGTCCAGCATCATTACGCAGTGGCGTGCGCCGGCCTTGCGCAGGCTCTGCACGATCAGGCCCGGCATGGCGCCGATGTAGGTGCGGCGATGGCCGCGAATCTCGGCTTCGTCATGCACGCCACCCAGCGACATCCGCACGAACGGCCGCCCCAGCGCGCGTGCAATGCTCTGGCCGAGCGAGGTCTTGCCCACACCGGGTGGCCCGACGAAACACAGGATGGGCGCGCGCCCCTGCGGGTTGAGCTTTTGCACCGCCAGAAACTCGACAATGCGCTGCTTGATGCGGTGCAGCCCGTAGTGGTCGGCTTCGAGGATCCGGCGCGCCTCGCCCAGATCGATCGGGTTGGCCGGCGGGGCCGCCCACGGCAGTTCGGTCATCCACTCCAGGTAGGTGCGCAGCATCGAATACTCGCCGGACGCATCCGGCATGCGTTGCAGGCGCCCGAGCTCCTTGCGCGCCTGGGCCTGCACATCGTCCGGCATGCCGGCTTTCGCAATGAGCTCTTCGAGGCGCACGATATCCTCGTCCTCGTCCCCGCTCTCACCGAGCTCTTTCTGGATGGCCTTGAGTTGCTCACGCAGCAGATATTTGCGCTGGTGAAGGTCAATCTGTTCCTTGGTGCGCTCGCCGATCTCCTGCGACAGGCGCAGCACCTCGATGCGGTGCTCCAGCATCTGCAATACCTTCGGCAGCCGGTCTTCCGGGCTCTCCGTCTCGAGCAGCATCTGCTTTTCGACCAGCTCGGCATCCAGCAGGCTCGCGACGATGTCCGCCAGGTGCGATGGCGAGCGCACGGACTGCAGCGTGTGGGCCAGTTCGGCCGGCGCACCCGGCAGCAGTGCCAGAATTTCCACTGCGCGGTCACGCAATTGCAGCCCCAGCGCTTCAGCTTGCGTGGAAATCACGGCCGGCTCCGGGATGGGCTGCACACGGGCGGCCAGAAACGGGTAGCCCTCGACCAGTGCCTCGATGCGAAAGCGCTCCACGCCCTGGCAGACGGCGTGCTGCAGCTGCTCGTCGGCGTCAACGTGCTGCAGCACCTTGGCGATGGTTCCCACGTCGTACAGCGCGTCGCGGCCCGGGTCGTCAATCGCTGCGTCCCGCTGCAGCACGATGCCCAGCCCGGCGCCAGTCTGGTGCGCATGCTGCACCGCCGCAACCGATTTGGCGCGACCGACGGTGATGGGCACCAGCACATGCGGAAACAGCACGACATTGCGCATGGGAACCAGCGCAATCACCCCTTCCGGAAGGGCCGGCCGATCATGAACTGGCGCAGTCATGGCATTTCACCCGATGGCCTGGCTGCGCGGGAAGCCCCCGCGGCAAGTGCCGGCAGACTGTTGACGTGGCAGCTGCCCGCAGGGCAGCCCGATTGCAGGGTTCATCGCTCACCTCGACTTGCTCAGGCTCGCCGCCGGGCCGCTAGAAAGCTGATTCCCGCCCGGCGGCAGACCCATCGCCACGGACCCGCAGCCAGAACGCAATCCAGTATAGGCACGTCTTCTGCGGCCGGGCAACGGGCGGCCAACTCCATGCTTGATCTACATCAAGCGCCGGCAAGGCATGGGCGAAGGCTGCACGCAACCCGGCGTGGCGCACTGGACCGAAACGCCCCGGAAAATACCCAGTCACGGGGTGAGAACGGCAAACGCCGTCAGGCGACTTAAAATCATGGGTTAGCCCTACCAAAGCACCCACCATGTCCCAGCGCCGCCTTTTCGTCACCACTGCACTTCCCTACGCCAACGGGAATTTCCACATTGGCCACATCATGGAATACATCCAGGCCGACATCTGGGTGCGTTACCAGAGAATGCAGGGCCATGAGGTGAACTTTGTCGGCGCCGACGACGCGCATGGCGCGCCCATCATGATCGCCGCCGAAAAAGCGGGCAAAACACCCCAGCAGTTCGTGGCCGACATCGCCGCGGGCCGCAAGCCTTACCTCGACGGTTTTCACATCAGCTTTGACAACTGGCATTCGACGGATGGGCCGGAAAACCACCAGCTGGCGCAGCAGATCTACCTGGACCTCAAAAAGGCCGGGCTGATCGAAACCAAAACCATCGAGCAGTTCTTCGACCCCGACAAGAACATGTTCCTGCCCGACCGCTTCATCAAGGGCCAGTGCCCCAAATGTGGCGCGAAAGACCAGTACGGCGACAACTGCGAGGTATGCGGCGCGGTCTATGCGCCGACCGACCTGATCAACCCGTACTCGGCCCTGTCGGGCGCCACGCCCGTGCTCAAGAGTTCGGAGCATTTTTTCTTCAAACTCTCCGATCCGCGCTGCGTGGCTTTTCTGGAGCGCTGGACCCAGGACGGCATGCTGCAAACGGAAGTCGCCAACAAGGTCAAGGAGTGGTTTTCGCCACGCCAAAACGCCGACGGCACCACCAGCGAAGGCCTGGACGACTGGGACATCAGCCGCGACGCACCCTATTTCGGCATCGAGATTCCGGATGCACCGGGCAAGTATTTCTACGTGTGGCTGGACGCCCCGGTCGGTTACCTGGCCTCGCTGAAAAACCTGCTGGACAAAAAAGGGCTGGACTACGACGCCTACATGGCCGACCCGGGGCTGGAACAGTACCACTTCATTGGCAAGGACATCATCACCTTCCACACCCTGTTCTGGCCGGCCATGCTGCATTTCAGCGGCCGCAAGACGCCGGACAACGTTTTTGTGCACGGCTTTCTGACCGTCAACAACGGCGAAAAAATGAGCAAAAGCCGCGGCACCGGGCTGGACCCGCTCAAGTACCTCAACCTGGGCATGAATCCCGAATGGCTGCGCTACTACCTCGCCGCCAAGCTCAATGCCCGCAATGAAGACATCGACTTCAACCCGGAAGACTTCATGGCACGCGTCAATGCCGACCTGGTCGGCAAGTACATCAACATTGCCAGCCGTGCGGCCGGCTTTATCAGCAAGCGGTTTGACGGCCGGCTTGGCGAGCCATCAGCGGACGGCGACGCCCTGCTCGAAGTGCTGCGGGCTGCCGCACCGGCGATCCAGGAGCTCTATGCCGAACGCGAATATGGCAAGGCCCTGCGCGAGGTCATGCAGCTGGCCGATCGCGTGAACGGCTATGTGGACCAGAACAAGCCCTGGGAACTGGCCAAGCAGCAAGGCATGGAAGTGCGGCTGCTCGACGTGTGCACGGTCTGCATTGAGGCTTTTCGCCTGCTGACCATCTACCTCAAGCCGGTGCTGCCCGCACTGGGCGCCCAGGTTGAAGGCTTCCTGAAAACCGGTTCGCTGACCTTCCGGGATGCGGGAGCCAGCCTCGGTAGCGGCCACCTGATCGGCGAGTACCAGCACCTGATGCAGCGCGTCGACGTGAAGCAGCTGGACGCGCTGTTCGAGCCACCGGCTGCCGCTCCCGAGCCTGAGCAGCTCACCCCCGGCGGCGAAGCGCTGGCGGCCCCGATCACGATTGACGATTTTGCAAAGGTGGACCTGCGCATTGCGAAGATCGTCAACTGCGAAGCCGTGGAAGGCTCCACCAAGCTGTTGCGCCTGACGCTGGATGTGGGCGAAGGCAAGATGCGCAACGTCTTCAGCGGCATCGCCTCGGCCTATACGCCCGACCAGCTGATTGGCAAGCACACGGTGGTGGTGGCCAACCTGGCGCCGCGCAAAATGAAGTTTGGTGTCAGCGAAGGCATGGTGCTGGCCGCCAGCCATGCCGATGAAAAGGCCCAGCCCGGCATTTACGTGCTGGAGCCCTTGTCCGGCGCGTCACCGGGCTTGCGCATCCGCTGATCCGGCGGTGTCCCGGGCGTTTGCTTCGGCGCGGCGCGTGAGGCATCCGGCCCGCTGACAAACCGCAGTGCCGTGCCGGCGTGCCCTGCAAGCTCCGCCAGCACAGCCCCCAGTGCCTGCAGCAGCAGCGCGGGGTCACTCGTCTTGAAGGGTGCCTGCGCCACGGCGACCTTGAGCCGCAGCACCGTCCTGGGCGGCAGGCTGGGGCTCTCGGTCAGCCCGCGGGCGATCAGACGCTGTCCGATGGCGGTCAGTTGCTCACGCGTGACATTGCCCGGCAGGATCAGCACGAAATCGCCATCGCGATGCCGTGCCACGGTGTCGCCTTCCTGGGCCACGGCCGTGATACAGGCGCCGGCATGCACCACCGCGCTCTGCGCGGCCTCCATGCCGTATTCCTGGCGAATGTCAATGGCGTTGCCGACGCGGATGCGCAGGACCGCCCCCGCACCCGGGTGGCGCTGCTGGCGAAGAATCAGCTGCTCCAGCCGCCGCAGCAGGACCCGATGGCTGGCAACGCCGGTCAGCGGATCCACGCGGCCGAGCGCGCCCACACGCGCCTGGTTGTCCCGCCGCTCGTTGCTGCGGAAATACAGGGCAATCAGCAGCAGCAGGATTTCAAGGGCAGTGCCAATCTGCGCGCCATACTGGCTGGCGGCACTGAGGGGTACGACGCTGAGCCGGGTCAGCAGCGGGAAGATGGACCCGCCCGCCAGACAGATGATGGCCGCCAGCACCCACAGGCCGACGCGGGGCCTGCGCCGCGCATACCAGCCCGCCACACCCAGGTAGCTGAGCAGGCTGACCAGGTAGTAAGGCGGCGGGAAGACAAAATAGGGCTTGCGGCCGGCCAACACAAAGCCCAGCGCGACCATGGCACCGAGCCCCCCCATGACCAGCAACCACCTGGACAGCCAGGAGGAAACATCCCGCTCCACCACGAGCTGGCGCAGGAGCAGATGCAGCAAAGCCGCGCCCAGCAGTGTCAGCGCCACCGGCGCGCGGTCGTTCCACCAGGCCGAGCCCGGCCACAAATACTCTCCGCCCAGCCCCGTCAGGGACAGCTGGCCCAACGCCACCACCAGCACATAGCCGGCAAAAAAGAGATGGATCGAATCGCGCCAGGACACCGCATGGACGCCGCTCATCATGACAATCAGCAACACCAGGCCGATGTAAATGCCCAGCAGCAGATGCCAGTCTTCGCTGTTTTCCTGAAAACTGCGAGCGTCCGACAGGGTCCAGTACACGTTGATGGGGTAGCTGTGCGCCACGCGCAGGTAGGTAGGCCGGCTTTCGCCCGGCAGCAGCAGCAGCTCGAAGGCCGGGTGTAGATGCCGCAGGGGCCAGGACATGACGGGGATCAGGTCACCCGAACGCTGCAGTTGCCATTCGCCGCCGCCGCCCGCGTGCGACGCCAGACGGTACAGCTCCACGTTGTCCATGCCGGGATACGGCACTTCCAGCACGACCCGGGTAGGCGCGGCCACGGAAGGCAGCTGGAGCCAGTACCAGAGTATGCGGCCGCCACCGGTGGGCATGATCTGCCCGATACCGACAGTTTGCCCCTCGCCCGCCTCAAACCGCGCATGGACCTGATCGACCGTCAGGTCGCCAGCAGTATCGAGCAGCACCAGCGCTTCTTTGTGGAGGCCTGACATGCCGGTGGCAGCGATTTGCGCGTGCACGGGTCGCGGCTCCACCGCTTGAAGGCCCGCAGTCTCCTGGGCAAAAACCTGCCCGTGGACCAGCAGCAGTCCGGCCAGACAGCCTGCCAGCCGCAGGACCCTTGCCAGCGATGAGCGCAAAAAGCGATGCAACTGCTTACCCCCAGACAACCCAGACAACATGGTCAATACGATGCCTTGTTGAAAACGAAGGAGGCCTGGGCACCCCCACCGGAAACAACAAACAGGCGTCACGAAGAGCCCCTGATTCGCACAGCCTCAATCCAGGCTACATCAACAATGTAACAATAATTTACATTTCTGACTACCGGCATATGTCACGGAATAGACTATCTTTTTTGTCCTGTCTTCCCGTTGTTTTCCCGTTGTTCTGACCATGGCGTTTGCCATGGTCTCGGGACTCAAGCCCGAAGCCGGGAGCTGGATGGCCATCCTTGCGGGCGCATGATCTCCGCGCTGGGCGGCTCGGCGGTCCCCACGGGCCGGCCCGCCGACGCCTTCATTTTTCATGGTGCACGGCAGCCTGGGCGCTGCGGCCTGGTCAAGCTGCTGATCTTCACCGCCCGTGCCGACGTGGGCGTCTGTGCGCGCCAAAGGGTCAACTTCCGACCATTTTTTTAAAACCCGACTTGACCCGTGGCGACGATGGCGCTTGCATCGCGCGATGCGGATCAGTGTTCGGTTTTTTGATGGCGTCTGCGCTTTCCAACCGCATTTCACGCTGGCGTCAACGCGGCTTTTTCATTGATCACGACAGGAACCCGTCAGCGGCCTGCCTGGCTAGCTCCCGCCGGACCGGGTCGGCGCTGCCGCACCGCGGTCAGGATCCCCCGCAGAATCTCGATGGGCGGCGGTGGGCAGCCAGGCACGGCGACATCAACAGGAATCACGTTCGCGACGCGGCCACAACTCGCGTAGCTCTCGCCGAAAATACCACCCGTGCAGCCGCAGTCCCCCACCGCGACCACGAGTTTCGGCTCTGGCGTCGCGTCATAGGTGCGCCGCAGCGCCTCGTCCATGTGGCGCGATACCGGGCCGGTCACCAGCAGCATGTCGGCGTGGCGTGGGCTGGCGACGAACTTGATGCCCAGTCCTTCGATGTTGTAGTAAGGGTTGTTGAGCGCGTGGATTTCCAGCTCGCAACCATTGCACGAGCCGGCATCGACCTCGCGGATGGTCAGCGCCTGACCGAGGATAAGCAGAATATCGCGGTGGATGCGCTCGATCGCGGCGCGTTGGGCGTCGTCAATGCCCGGAGCCGGTTCGGTGATGATGCCGGTGCGAGTGATTTGTTTGAGGATGTGCCACATGTCAGGGATCTCTAGAGGTCGTGCCCCGAATAGCTGAGATTGAAGGACTTGTTAATCAGCGGAAAGTCCGGAACGATGTTGCCGATGATGGCATGCTCGAGCACCGGCCAGTTCTGCCACGACGGGTCGTGACAGTGGCAGCGCACGATCCGGCCATCACCCCCCAACTCGAGCGCGACGAGAACCTCGCCGCGCCAGCCCTCCACCCAGCCCGCACCCAGGGATGGCATAGCCGGTGGCCGCAGGTCGACATGCGCAGGATCGCCCGGCAAGCCGGCGCAAATGGCGCGGATGAGTCTCAGCGACTCGAACGTCTCTTCGAAGCGCACCGTCACGCGCGCGGCGACATCGCCGTTACGGTGCGTGGCCATCGCGACCTCGAACCGGTCGTAGGGAGCCCATTCGTGGTCGCAGCGCAGGTCGGCCGTCTGACCGCTGGCACGCCCTGCCAGACCCGTGAGGCCAAGTTGGGCGGCGAGTTGAGGCGTCACCCGCCCGGTGGTGAGCAAGCGGTCTTGCAGGCCCGCATGTTCGTCGTACACGACCTTCAGCGCGCGCACGTCCCGTTCGATGTCGTCGCACTGCTTGCGCAGGCGATCCAGCATCGGCGGCACAAGGTCGACCGCGACGCCTCCAGGTATCACCGCGTCCATCATGAAGCGGTGGCCGAAGGCCTCTTTGGACAAGCGCTGCCAGTCCTCACGCAGGCGCGAAAACTGTGCCAAACCGAAGGCCAGCGCCGCGTCGTTACCCAGGGCGCCGAGGTCACCCAGGTGGTTGGCCACGCGCTCGCGCTCCAGCATCAGCGCACGCAGCCAGGTCGCCCTTGCCGGTATCTCGCTGCCCCAGGCCGATTCGAGCGCCATGCAGTAGGCCCAGGCGTAGGCCACCGTCGAGTCGCCCGACACGCGGCCAGCGAGCCGGTGGCCTTCGATCGGCGCCAGTTCGGTGAAGCGGCGCTCGATGCCCTTGTGCGTGTAGCCCAAGTGCTCTTCCAGCCGAAGTACCTTCTCGCCGACCACCGAGAAACGGAAGTGGCCAGGCTCGATGATGCCCGCATGTACCGGGCCGACGGCGATCTCATGCACCCCGTCGCCTTCAACGCACACGAAGGGGTAATCGTCGGGTAACGTGCCGGCGCTCGCAGCCTTCGGTTCTGCATCGTGTTGCAGCGGGGGCCCTCCGGGCGACCACATGCCATGGTCCAGCCACGGGCGGTCGTCGCGACTGCCGTCGGCATGCAGGCCCGACAGGTCGGCCATGGCGCGCTGCATCCGGGCGGCGCACGGGAACGCGGAGGACAGATCCGGAAAGCCCTGTGTCGCGTCGTCGAGCGGCAGTTCGAGCCAGACCAACCCCTCGAATACGGCATAGGCCGCACAGGCCGCCATGGCGCCGCCGCCGGCCCGGCGGTCCACGCCCCAAACCGAAACCAGTCGCCCGCCGGTGTCCGCGATAGTGCGTGCCACGGCGCTCCAGGCGTCACGACCGACCTGCCCGTGCCACATCGGCAGAGGTGCCGGCAGGCGTCGCAGGTCGAGTCCGAGGTTCGACAGCGCCATATGATCAGCCTCCCAGCATGGCAGCCGCCTGCCGGTACCAGGCGTTGAGATAGGGCGGGATGTACAGGCCCAGCATCAGCCCAAGCGCCAGGTGAACAAACACCGGGATCAGCGCTGGCGGATGCGCCAGAGGCTTGACGTTGGTCTCGCCGAACACCATTGGCTGGATTCGGCTGAAGACTGATGCAAATGCCAGGCCCAAAGCGATCAACAGGAACGGCGTCGCCCAGGGCTGCTCGCGCATCGCGGTCGTGACGATCAGGAACTCGCTGGCGAAGACCCCGAATGGCGGCATGCCCAGGATGGCCAGCGATCCGAGCATCAGGCCCCAGGCGACCGTCGGGCTGACCTTGATCAGCCCGCGGATGTTTTCCATGACCTGTGTACCAGCCTTCTGCGTGGCGTGGCCGACGGCAAAAAAGATCGCGGATTTGATCAGCGAATGCACCGTCATGTGCAGCAGCCCGGCGAAATTGGCGATCGGGCCGCCCATGCCGAACGCGAAAGTCATCATTCCCATGTGCTCGATGGACGAGTAGGCGAACATGCGCTTGACGTCCTTCTGCCGGATCATGAGGAACACCGCAGCCACCACCGACAGCAGGCCGAAGCCCATCATCAGCCGGCCGGCCAGATGACTGTGCAGCGCGCCGTCCGTCAGCACCTTGCAACGCAAGATTGCATAGAGCGCCACGTTCAGCAGCAGGCCCGACAACACGGCAGACACAGGCGTAGGTCCCTCGGCATGGGCGTCCGGCAACCAGTTGTGCAGCGGCACCAGGCCGACCTTGGTGCCGTAGCCGATGAAGAGGAACGCGAACGCCAGCGTGATGATGTTCGGGTCGAGCTGACTCTTCACCGCATCGAGGTTGGTCCAGAGCAAGGCACCGGCCTCGGCGCTGATAACCTTCTCGGCCGCCATATAGAGCAGCACCGTGCCGAACAGCGCCTGGGCGATACCCACGCCACACAGGATGAAGTATTTCCACGCGGCCTCCAGGCTGGCCGCGGTGCGGTAGACGCTGACCAGCAGAACGGTGGTCAGTGTCGCGGCCTCCATCGCGACCCAGAGAATTCCCATGTTGTTGGTCGTCAGTGCCAGCAGCATCGTGAAGCTGAACAGCTGGTACATGCTGTGATAAAGGCGCAGGCGCGGCGGGGTCATCTTGCCGTGGTCGCGCTCGATGCGCATGTAGGGCCGCGAGAAGATCGAGGTGGTGAAGCCGACGAACGCGGTCAGCGAGACGAGAAACACGTTGAGCGCATCGATGTAGAACTCATTGCCCCACACCAGCAGTGGCCCGCCGTCGATGATCTGTATCGTGAGCACGCAAGCGGCGATGAAGGTACCCAGGCTGAAGGCTACATTGACGTCGCGTGCGTTGTCGTGGTGGCCGACCAGCGCCAGCGCGAGCCCGCCGACAAGCGGGGTTGCGAGGAGGAAGGCCAGGGCAAGCAACTCAGTCATCCTTGAGTTTTTCGAGATGGCTGATGTCCAGACTGTCGAACTGCTCGCGGATCTGAAACATGAACACACCCAGGATCAGCACGCCGATCAGCACATCCAGCGCAATGCCGAGCTCCACCACCATAGGCATGCCGTAGGTGGCTGAAGTGGCGGCAAAGAACAGGCCGTTTTCCATCGCCAGGAAGCCGATCACCTGCGGCACCGCCTTCGCGCGCGTGATCATCATCAGGAAGGACAGCAGTACGCAGGCCAGTGCGATGCCCAGCGTGCCGCTGGCCAGCGCCGACGACAGCCGCGCGATCGGCATCGCGAGGTCGAATGCAAAGATCACGACCACGATGCCGATCAGCATGGTCGTCGGTATGTTGATCAGCGTCTCGACGTCCCAGCGAATATTGAGGCGGTCGATGACCCGGTGCAGCAGGTACGGGATCAACAGCACCTTGAGCACGAAAGTCACGCCGGCCGAGATGTACAGGTGCGGCTGGTTCGTCACGTAGCCGACCACGCCGGTCGCCAGCACCAGCGTCGCGCCCTGCATCGTGAACAGGTGAATCAGCGACAGGATGCGCCGCTGCGCGATCATCGCAAACGCGAGCATCAGCAGCACCGCGCCGAGCAGATTGACGAACTGGGTCAGCAAGGCGCTCATCTCAGTACCCGTCCGGCCGCATCAAGGGCACTGGGTTGCCCCCTGGGGGGCGGCGATCGAATTGACCCTGGAGGCATCGCATCATTGCCCCAGTAGCAGTTGCACCAGCATCCCGATCACCGCCAGCAGGAAGGCGGTGGCCAGGAACTCGGGTACGCGGAAGATGCGCATCTTGGCGGAAAACGCCTCCAGCACGGCAAGCAGGAAGCCGCCGATCGCGAGCTTGAACACCAGTACGGGCAGCGCCAGCAGCATGGCCAGCGGGGCCCGAGCCTCGGCCACACCCCAGGGGAAAAACAAGGCCAAACCGATGCAGGAATAGGCGAACAGCTTCAGGCTGGCCGCCCACTCGATCAACGCCAGGTGGCGGCCCGAGTATTCCAGGATGAGCGCCTCGTGGATCATCGTCAGTTCCAGGTGCGTGGCGGGGTTGTCGACCGGCACGCGCGCGTTCTCCGCCAGCGACACCATTGTGAATGCAACACCGGCAAAGGCCAGGCCAGGGTAGATCGCCAGTTCGCGATGGGCGAGCGTCTCGACGATGGTGGTGAGCGAGGTCGATTTTGAGATGAGCGATGCAGAGAACAGCACCATCAACAGCGCCGGCTCGGCCAGGAAGCCGATCAGCATCTCGCGCCGCGCACCCATGGTGCCGAAGGCAGTGCCGATGTCCATTGCAGCCAGCGAGATGAACACGCGCGCCAGCGCAAACAGGCCGACCAGCGCGATCGCATCGGCCGCCGTCGCCAGTGGCAGGTCTGTGGAGACGGTGGGGATGATCGAGCATGCCAGCACCATACAGCCAAACACCACGTAAGGCGCGATGCGAAACAGGCGCGATGCGTTGTCGGCCACCATCGATTCCTTGTTGAACAGCTTGTGCAGCATCCGGTACGGTTGCCAGAGGCTGGGCGCGGATTTGTTCTGCAGCCAGGCATGCCACTGATTGACCCAGCCAGTCAGCAACGGCGCCATCGAGATCGCGAGGATGATCTCGAGCAACTGCGACAGAAAGCCGGAGAAGGTCATGTCTGCCCCCAGGTCACTGCGCGCCCGGCTCCCGGGGGGCGCAGCACTGCATGGAACCGGCCCGGCACTGTGCTCATGATGACCTCATCGCATCACTGCCAGCAACGTGGCGATCAGGGTCAGGAAACTGTACAGCAGGTACACCGCGATGCGCCCCTGCTGCATCAGGCCGATCAGTCGCGCCAGGTACTTGGCCAGATGGGCAATCGGTACATAGAGCCAGCGCCAGAAGTGATCCTCGACCTTGACGCGATACCGCGGCTGTTCGTCGAAGGGCGACGGCAGCTCGCGCTGCATCAGGAAAAAGGGCTCGAAAATCTGGCGAATCGGCTGGCCGAAGCCTTCCGCCGTATCCTGCATGCGGGCGTTGCCCCATGGAAAACCGCAGGCCCAAGGCAGTCCGTGACGCACGCGACCGTGATAGAACCAGCGCACCAGCAGGTAAGCCAGTGCGAAGCTGCCCAGGATGCCGAGCAGGAAAATCACCGGCCCGTAGCTCGCCTGCTCGAGACTGTTCGGCGCCAACAGCCAGCCGCCGGCCGCCACCTTGGCCCCGAGACCCGACGCGACGAGCTGCTGCGTCACTGGGTCGATCAGTTGAATGAACTGGGTCGGCAGCAGGCCGAGCGCGATGCAGCCGAGCGCCAGCCACACCATGCCCGCGATCTCCCAACGTCCGGCGTCGTGGGCACCGGCGAGCTTGCCCTCGCGCGGCTGGCCGAGGAAGATCACACCAAAGAACTTGACCATTGTGTAGCCGGCCAGTGCGGCCACCAGAGCGATCAGCGCGGCGACCACCGGGATCAGCATGGTCAGCAGCGGCAACGGCAGGCTCGGCGTGAACAGAAAGCTCTGCAGCAGCAACCACTCCGATACGAACCCGCCGAGCGGCGGCAGGCCGGCGCTGGCCAGCACGCCGATCAGTGTCAGCCAGCCGACCCAGGGCATGGTGCGGATCAGCCCGCCCAGCTTGCCGAGGTTTCGCTCGGACGTGGCGTGCAGGACGCTGCCGGTGCCGAGGAAGAGCAGGCTCTTGAAGCAGGCATGGCTGGCGACGTGGTAGAGCGTCGCCGTCAGGGCCAGTGCGGCCATCGGATTCATGTCGTAGGCCGAAAAGATCAGCGTCAGGCCGATGCCGACGAACAGCAGGCCCATGTTCTCGATCGACGAATAGGCCAGCAACCGCTTCATGTCGGTCTGCACCGCCGCGAAGACCACGCCGAACAGGGCCGTGGCCAGGCCAACGGCCAGAAGCAGCCCGCCCCACCACCACATGCGCATGTGCAGCAAGTCGAAAGACACGCGCATCAGACCGTAAATGGCCGTATTGAGCATGACACCGCTCATCAGGGCCGACACCGGCGAGGGTGCAGCCGGATGGGCCTCCGGCAGCCATACATGCAGGGGCAGGATGCCGGCCTTGGCGCCGAAGCCAAATACGGCGAGCAAGAAACCGACCGAAGCCCATAAGGGTGTCGGGGCCTGCGCCCGCATGTTGGCGAAGGTGTAGTCGCCGGTGTTGGCCTGCAGCACGCCGAAGCACAGCAGGATGGCGATCGCGCCGATGCGCGCCATCGTGATGTAGAGGTAGCCGGCGCTGCGCACCTCCGGGATGCGGTGGTTCGCGGTCACCAGGAAAAACGACGCCAGCGCCATCGTCTCCCACATCACCATGAACGAGTAGGCGTCGTCGGCCAGCACGACTCCCGCCATGGTGACCAGAAACACGTGGTACTCCAGGCACAACAGGCCCGGCAACGTGCCTTCGCCCTTGCGGAAGTAGCCTGCCGCGAACGTTGAGATGCCAGCCGATGTTGCGCCGATCACCATCAGGAAGTACGCGGAAAGATTGTCCAGTCGCAGATGGAATGGCAATGCCGGCAGACCGATGGGCAGCACGGCGACTTCAGGCGTGCCAAGCACCGCACCGAAAGCCAGGCCGAAAAGCGCCAGCCCGAGCAGGCCGCCGACCGGGAAAAGCACGCGGGACACCAGGACGAGACGATGCAGGGCCATGACCCCTGCGGCCCCCACGATCAGCCAGCCCAGCATGACCACGAGCATCCAGTCGAGGATGAGCCAATGCGCGACGGGGAGCAGGCTGCTCATGAACCAGGCCGGCGCGCTACACGTCGCTTCACAGGAGGTGGTTTACCGCTTGTCAAGGCTGGCGTTGCCAGGGCCGGGGCAACATGATCAACCGGCTCGGAGTCGTTCACAGGTAACCTGCCCGGCGTGTACTGGACACCATGCTGCGCGAGGTAGCCGCGGATAAGTTGTCGCACCACCTGCGATACCGTCAGATCCTGTTGCGCGCAAAGGCGCTCCAGTGCCGCCTTCTTGTTCGGATCAATGAGCAGCGTTAGCCGCGCGGTCTTGAGCTCCATACATCCTCGGCATGACAATGCGATGGTTACATGCGTCACATCGTACATGAATGCCATGTGATCAACAAACGCCTAACGTCGCAGGTCTTTCAGCGCCAGACGAATGCGATTGAATGCCGGAAGAAGATGCGCGCGCACATCGGACTTGAATTCTTGCGGCAATGCTTCCGTGCATACGGAATGATTGAGCATCAGATCGCCTTTGCACACGAACGCCACGACATTCGTACAAGTAGCGGCGCTGACTCGCAAGATGGGAGCGTCAAAGCTTCGGGCGATCCTTTCGATGTATTGCCCAGAATCGCTGTCATCTCCGTCCAGATTAAAAACCGCGATCCCGCCGCGGCGCAATGCTGCAAAGCAGTCATCGTAGAAGCTCTGCGATGACAGCTGATGCGGAATCCCCTCTGCCGCAAAGCCGTCTACAAGCAAGGTATCGAGCAAGTCCTCCGCTGTCCTGACGAAGTCCGCCCCGTCGCCCAAAACCACGGAGAAGCGCTCGCCATCCGGTGGAACATGGAACTTGTCGCGAAGCGAGAGGACGTGCGGATTGACCTCAACCGCGGTGATTCGCGATTCCGTCAGGTACCGGTGGCAGAACTTGGCCAGCGAGCCGCCGCCCAACCCGATGATGGCGATATGCTCGGGCTGGCTCATGAACAGCAGGAATCCCATCATCAAGCGCGTGTATTCCAGGCTCAGCCAGTCCGGCTGGTCGAGAAACATCCGGCTTTGCATCTCCAGGCGGGTGAAATGCAGTGACCGGGTACCCGGTGTCTCGATCACGAAGGGCTCCGCATGCTGCAGGGCTTCGAAGGTATTGGGCATCTTTTCTGCTGAACCGGCTGTTACAGGGTTTCTCGAGGTTGCCATCCTGATGCGTCCTTGACCCTCGCCAGGTCGGGCACCAGCTGGGCCCACGCCTCAGGGGGCAGATGCGGCGGGCAATGCAACGGGCTGTGCAATAGCGTGCCTGTGAGCGCGCCCCTGCATGCAAAGGCTATGGTATTGCTGCGCTCGTGGTCATGGATGACGGTCAGCATACGTTCCTCAAAACTTCTTTTCAGGCGATCCATGCAGACTGCGGAGTCTTGGTGGTGAGAATGAAAATTCGCCACCAGAACACCATGGGGTTCAAGCAGGTCAAAGCAGTTGTCGTAGAAGGTGCGAGAGGCAAGGCACGCTGGCAGCCCATCACTGTCGAATCCGTCGACCAGAATCACGTCGTATCGGCACTGGGCTGTACGGACAAAGTCGGCCGCATCCGCCTCATGAACATGGAAGCGATGGTCGTCTTTGGGAACCTCAAATTTATCGCGCAGGGCGATGACATGGGGGTTGATTTCAATCACCTCAATTCGCGATTTGGGCAGGTACCGGTAGCAAAACTTCGCTAGCGAGCCACCACCAAGACCCACCATCGCGATACTGCCGGGACGGGGAACCAGCAGCAAAAACCCCATCATGAGTCGCGTGTACTCCAGCAACAGCAGGTCTGGCCGGCCGATCTGCATCCTGCTTTGAATGTCGCAGTCCGAGAAGTACAAAGTCTTCGAGGTCAGCGTTTCGTCGACGAATGGCCGCAGATGCTGGTGGTACTCAGGATGGTCTGGCATGGGTGGCTCGAATGAATGGGCGGAACAGCGTCGTTTCGCAAAACAGTTGACTGAACTTGTCACCTTGAATTTCCGTGACGACCAAGGCGGTCGTGCTGGTGGTCATGCACATGGCGGTGGACGGAGTCCGGATATGAATGGACCGTGCACCTCCATTCAGGCGCGGCGCAGCCGATCAGCTGCACGGCTCCTGCAGGAAAAGTTCAAGGCTTCGTTTTGAGGCGAGGTGCACCCGGGATTACCCAGCTGCATTTCTCCCCGAGGCTTGCGGGGCCGTTTCATGGCGACAGCGGTGTAGACCAAACCAGCCGAACCAGGCCGTTTGCTATGTGTGGCAGCCTCATGCCAGTCGCGAGTACTCTGGTGGTCGGCGTGATGGGCAGTGCCGTCTTGAGTTGGGCAAAGACCAGGAACGATACTTCCGATGTGGGAGCCTCGCGGTCCAATCGATCGCTCTCAACCAGCAATTTCGGCAACACATCACCCGGCGGGGTGTCGCGATCAAAGTAGATGCGTACGATTTGATCACCAGGCAGGTGAAGGCGCGCGCATTCATCGGTGCCTTGGGAGATCAGTTCCAGCGGAAGGCCCTTGAGCACTGCATGCTCTTTGACAAGGTGCTCCAGCGTCAGGCTGACAGCAGTCCTGAGCAACTCGACGTCCAGCAACTGCGCCTGGGCCCCCTCTCCTCCGAGCAGGCTGGCGAGATCTTCTCCGCGATCCGGGCCTTTATACCGAATACAGCTCAGCCCCAGATCAGTTTCTGTCTCGCAGGCACGAGCAACTTCAAATGGTTCTCGCGCCGCGTAGCAAACCGATTCCAGCCATGCGACAGCTGCGACGAAGTGGTCAAATTCATAAGCAGCGTCTGGGAAACGGGCAACGAAAGGTTGCGGATCAAACACGTCATCGATTCTTCGCACAATCGGCGACGCCCAGTGAACTTCATCGCGGCGTTTCCAAACCGCACCGAATACACGGCTGAAGCCTCCCGATCGCGGCGTGTACCGCAGCAGCTTGATGTGCCGGTTCACGGGATCCGTCGGCTTGTTCGATTGCCCAGCGCTCATTGGGCAACCTCCGCGCTACGCGCTGCAGTATTCGCCTTGGGAACGGCCCGGCGGCTCATTGGGTAACCTCCGCGCTGCGCGCTGCGGTATTCGCCTTGGGAACGGCCCGGCGGCTCATGGCATTTCCCTTTGGATTTTCTTGCCGAGTGACCAGAAATCTTTCAGGAGCGGAGGTGCGGCCAATACCATGAGCAGGGTGGCCACGGGCACTGTTGCCGCAAAGCCCAAAGCCTTGAACGCCACAGCGCCGATCACGCCCCCAACAAAAAACAACCCGAGAATGGCCGCGTGGATAACCAGCTTGTCGCGATCGGCCTTCACGAAGTGCTCGATATTGGTTTCCCGCGTGCGGTTCCAGTAGATCAGTCGTCCCAGCTCAATGCCGAGATCCGTGATCACCCCCGTCATGTGTGTAGTTCTGATCTCGGCCTTGGATATTTTGGTGACGATCGCATTCTGCAGTCCCATGATGAAGCACAACAGTAGCACGGTGGACGGCACAAACAGTTCACTGAAAAGCTGAAGGTTGGCCCCCAGCAAGCCAAAGATCAGAAGCAGGACCGCTTCGAGCATGAGCGACAGTGCGAACTCGCCATGCATCTGCCGCCGCCGCGCCCAATTAATCAGTACTGCGGTTGTTGCGGCGCCACAAAGAAATGAGGCAAGCGACGCAATTCCTGCGAAAACCAAAACAGTGTGACCCCAGACCAGGTCATCCGCGATGGCAGACAGAATTCCGGTCATGTGAGAGGTATAGCGCTGCACCGCAAGAAACCCCCCAGCATTGATAGCGCCAGCAATACACGCAAGCATTCCGCCCAATTGGCGATTGCTCCGTCGCGTTCTGACGCGATGGGTCAGGCCGTGGAGAAAGTTTGCCGGTGTAAAAAAAACGAGCTTTGCCAGCCCATCGACCTCGTTGCGCATAAATTGAATATAGTGTGCATTCAATTCAATTGCAATTATAATTTCATTATCATGTCACCCGATTAGGTGAATGCGGGCGCATGAGCATGAATATAGGAGCCTCAATGGAGCTAAAGACGGCGCGACTGACGGTCCTGATTGATCCGGCAAAGAAACTGGCGTTCGAGGGCTTGTGTGCAAAACAGGACGTCACCCCCTCCCAAGTCGTACGAAGGCTCATCCGCGAGTACCTGATCGAGCATGGCGTCGAATTCACGCCATCCGGGACTTCAAAATCGTCCAGAAGAGGGCGCACATCTTGAGGATCGGGGAACGAGAGAGGGCTTGCACTGCGCTGCGGCCAAGATTGATCCGATTCTGACGGTCGCGGAAAGCGCCGCGCAAGGGCTGGTAATCCGGCTGAATATGCTGGAGCAGTTACACAAGGCCATTTGCTGCGCGGCGGCCGCTGGTGGTCGCCGGGCTCAATGCACAGCCAAAAACCGTGATGGCGCGCTCAGGTTTTCTGGAAAAGATCGAATCGCTGTAAAAAACCAGGGGCCTGGGACGCAGGGGGTTAAAAAGGATTGCTCCTGAGGGTGAGAGACTTGCTCACAGTGCTCACAGTGCTCGGAGCGCCCAGGCTGTCAGCTGCCGCGATAGGTCGAACAGCTCCAGGGGGTGCACAGCATCGGCACATGGTAGTGCTGCTTCACATCGAAGATGGCGAAACGCAGCGGCACGACCCTGTCGACGAACACGGGGTCGGCCAGGCGCGCCCCCTGGCGCTCGTAAAAGTCGCCGAGGTGAAAACTCAGCTCGTATTCGCCGACCGCCGCAGCCTCCGGCACGAGCACTGGCTGATCGGTGCGGCCGTCGGCGTTGGTCGTCATGGTCTTGACCAGCTTCCAGCTGCCGTCTTGCCCGCGCACCGAGAAGTCGATCCGCATGCCGGCACCCGGGCGGCCTGTGAAGTTGTCGAGCACATGGGTAGAAATGCCTGCCATCGTGGTTGCTCCTGAGTCCTGTGTTGTTTCAGCTACCGCGGTAGTACGAATAGCCCCAGGGCGAGAACAGCGCCGCCAGGTGCACGCGCCGGGAAGCGTCGTGGATCGCAAAGCGCAACGGCACCTTCATGAGGAACGAAGGCTGCGGCAGCTGGGCGCCCATCTGTGCGAAGTACTCGTCGAGATGCAGCAACACCTCGTAGCGGCCGCTACGGTAGGCGTCGCCGATCAGCAGCGGTTCGGCGGGGCGACCGCCGGCGTTGGCCCGCACAGTCTTCAGCAACTGCCAGCGGTCACCGTCGAAGCGGGAGAGATCCAGCCTCAGCCCGGCGCCGGTCGCGCCGTGGAAGGTGTCGATCGCGTGGACCGTCAGCCGCGGCGACACGCCGGCCTGCGAACTCGGCGCGACAGTCAGGCCGGCGGGAACCGCGGCAGGCGCGTCTGCGGCCGCCGCGAACCCCGGTGCCAGCGCCGCGCCCCCTATCAGCAACCCGGCGCGCAGTACGCCGCGCCGCGGCATCGGGTCGGCCGGTGGCGATATCGTTTCGTCTTTCATGCCGCCATCCTGGCTTCCACCCGTAGCCGCGTGATGCAGGCGATTTGCGCCAGCGCTTCGTTGAGTTCGAGCTCGCTCTCCCGTACAAGGCGGCTTCGAAACAGGCTGAAGATCTCGGTCTTGCTGTGGCGACGCACGGCGACGATGAACGGAAAGCCGTGGCGCTCACGGTAACGGGCGTTGAGCTCGCGCAACTCGCCCATCTCACCCTGGCTTAGCGCGTTCAGCCCGGCGCTGGCCTGCTCGCCCACCGACTCACGGGTCATGGTGCCGGCCTGCGCCTCCTTGCCGGCGAGCTCGGGGTGGCCGCACAGAAAGGCGACCTGCGCGTCCCGCGGCGCAGCGCGAACAACACCCATCATGGCCGCATGCAGGGCGTCCAGGCTGGCAAACGGCCGCGAGGCCCACGCTTTTTCCGTCACCCACGGGGAATGCTCGAAAGTTCTGCCCAGTGCGGCGACGAAGTCGTCCTGCTCCATGGTGTTGACAGTGTCGAGATCAAGCGCGAATGTCGCTTCAGTCATGGCGGTTCCTTGTTGATCAGGCTTTTTGAAAGCTCGCCTTGACGGCCGCATGGGTCTTGTGAATGCGCGGGACGAACTTCAGGATCAGCAGCGTCGCGCAGATCTCGAACGCGGCCACCACGTACAGGCCGGAGGACAGCGAGCCCGTCGAGGTCTTGATGAGGCCGAGCATCCAGGGCGCACCGAAGCCAGCCAGGTTGGCCACCGAGTTGATCAGCGCCACACCGCCAGCCGCCGCCGCGCCCGACAGGAAGCGGTTGGGCATTTGCCAGAACACCGGAATGGCGCTCATGGTGCCGACGATGGCCAGCGTGAGCATCGCCAGGGTCAGCAAGGGGCTGGTCTTGAGCACCATGGCAATCACCAGCAGCGAGGCAGACCCGAGTGCCGCTGCAATGCCGCAGTGGTAGCGTGACTCCTGGTGCTTGTCGGAATGGAATCCGTTCAGGATCATGCCCGCCGCGCCGCACAGGTAGGCGCCCGCCATGATCCAGCCGACCGCCAGCGGGCTGGTAAAGCCGACTTCCTTGACCAGCGTCGGGCCGTAGAAGGTCAGTGACGAGTTCGCCGCGATGATGCAGAAATAGATGAGGATCATCAGCCAGATCTTCGAGTCCTTCAGCGAGGCCAGCATGCTGTGCTCGCGATGACCCAGGGCCTTGGCGTCGCGCTCCAGGTCGGCGTGCACCAGATCGCGTTCGCGCTGCGTCAGCCAGCCGGCTTGTTCGGGCTTGTCGGTCAGGTAGAACCAGGTCACGAAGCCCGCAATCACCGAGGGGATGCCTTCCAGCAGAAACACCCACTGCCAGCCTTGCCAGCCGTTGACACCGTTGAAAGTGGTCATGATGAAGCCCGCCAGCGGCCCGCCGATCACGCCCGCCAGCGCCGAGGCCGACATGAACATGCCGAAAGCCTTGGCCCGGCGGTCGTTCGGAAACCAGAACGTGAGGTAGAGGATGATGCCGGGGTAAAAGCCCGCTTCAAATACGCCGAGCAGGAAGCGCAGGAAGTAAAACATCTCAGGCGTCTTCACGAACATCATCGCGATGCTGGTCAGGCCCCAGCCGATGGTGATGCGCATGATGGTTTTTTTGGCGCCGATTTTTTGCAGCAGCAGGTTGCTCGGCACTTCAAAGAAGAAGTAGCCAAGAAAGAAAATGCCGGCGCCCAGGCCGTAGACCGCTTCGCTCCATTTCAGGTCGTCGAGCATGGTCAGCTTGACGAAGCCGATGTTGACGCGGTCTATCCAGGCGAGGATCCACAGCACCATCAAAAACGGGATCAGCCGCAGGAAAATTTTCTTGTACACATTGTCCAGCTCCGTCTTTGCGGGGGCTTGGGCAAGGGGTAGCGTGACGCTTGCTGTACTCATGCTTGTCTCCAATGTCGTTTGGGGTGAACCACGGGCCGGTCGGACCCTGCGGCTTTCGCTTGCGCCTTCGCATTCAGGCGCACAATTCACGCGCCTTGCGAGGAGCAGCCAGTCTACGAAGAAGCGGCGTGCCCCGCGCACGAGGATTGCTATAAGCAGAATTGCGGAATCCGAATACCATGGAGCCCGACGCATAAGAAAACCCATCCATGAGCAGACCCGCCGATCCCGTCGACAGCTACCTGCTGCGCGTGCTTGTGACCCTGGTGACCGAGCGCAACGTATCGCGCACCGCCATCCGGCTCAACCAGTCGCAACCGACCATCAGCATCGCGCTGAAAAAGCTGCGGGAGATTTTTGGCGACCCCTTGCTGGTGCGCGAGAAGGGCGGCATGGCGCCCACCGACCGGGCGCTGGTGCTGCGCGAACACGCCCGGCGTGCGCTCGGCGAAATCGACGCGATGCGCGCCGACGCTGATCAGTTCGATCCGGCGTCAAGCACGCAGACCTTTCGCATCGGTTCGCCGGATTTCATGGCGGCGCCTTTCCTGGCCGGAGCCGTCGAGAATTTTCGGCGTCAAGCACCCCGCGCCCGGCTCATGGTGCAGCCGCTCGGGGCCGACTTCGACTACGAGCGCGCGCTGGCGCAGGGTGACCTGGATGTGGTCATTGGCAACTGGCCCCAGCCGCCGCAGCAGTTGCACCTGTCGGTTCTGCTCGAAGACGAGGTGGTCTGCCTGATGAGCAGCCATGACCGGCGGGCTGCCCGCGGCCTGACCCGCGAGCAGTACCTCGCAGCGCGCCATATCGTGCCCTTGCCGTATTCGCAGGCGCAGCGCGGTGTCGTCGAAACCCATTTCACCAGCCTGCGCGTGTCGCGAGATGCCTGCGTCGTCGTGCCGTTTTTCGAGCTGGCGCCCTACCTGCTGGTGAACACGGATCTGGTGTTCACGACGTCGCGGCATTTTGCGGCCCACTTCGCGCGCACACTGCCGCTGACCATCTCTACGCCGCCGTTTGATTTTCCGCGCATGCGCTTTTACCAGCTCTGGCACGAGCGCTCCCAGCATTCGCCGCCGCACCGCTGGTTTCGCGACCTGCTGTCGCACGCTGCTCGCCGCGTGACGCAGGCGAATCCGCAGCCCGCTCCCACTCCCACTCCCGGCAAGGTCAAGGGTACGAAGAACAGCTGAAGTTTTATTTGCGCACGGAATTGCGGACGCGCAGCGCCGCGGCCTCGCGCAGCACCGCTGCCGCCGCCTCGGCCAGCACCGGGCCGTCCACCTGCACCGCAGGCGAGGCATTGGCCAGAACCTCAGCGCAGCGAATCGGCAGCACCGTGTCAGCGCCCATCAGCCCAGCCATGACATCGTTGGAAGCGGCGTACACCACGCGGCCCACGCCGGCCCAATAGAGGGCGCCGCTGCACATGGCGCAGGGCTCGCCGCTGGCGTACACCGTGCTGCCGCGCAGCGTCGCCTGGCCGAGTCGCGATTCGGCCTCGCGTAGCAGCACCATTTCGGCATGGTTGGTGGCATCGCCGCTGGTTTGCTGGGTGTTGCCGGCCACATGCAGCACCCACCCGTCTGCCGAGACGAGAGCTGCGCCATAAGGGCTGTTGCCCGCCTGGAGCGCGGCCCGCGAGGCGTCGATGGCGAGTTGCATGGGCGTGAGGTCGTCAGGGGAGATGGTCATGCGGTCCTTTCCGGGAAGATGTCTGTCGTCAATCATGGGGGCGTCAAACCATGGCGCCGGTCAACAGCAGATAGCCCGGCAGCCAGCCGGTCAGGACGCCTGTACTGATCGCCACGCAGGCCACCAGGCGAGACACCGGCTTTTGCAGCGCCAGCAGCAGGAAGTACAGCAGCCACAGCACGCCCCAGGCGGCCCAGGACAGGCCTAGCCAGACCTCCCCGGTGCTGACGGCTCCGCGCAGCGTATCGACCGCTACCGGCACGGCGGTGATGGCAACGAACAGGCTGAACCATCCGAGCCCACGGCCGTCAGCTCCGCTCAGGCGGTTGATGGCCACCCACAGGTAGGTGAAGGAAAAAAGCAGGGACAGCGCGGCGGCCTTGATCGACGCGGCGTCGGCGTCCGCGCCGAAAGCGTACTTCAAGGCCACCAGCAGGGTCACTGCGCCGGTGAACAGGTTGATGACCCAAACTTCGCGATCGCCGAAGCGGCCAAGCATCCACAGCCCATTGAGAATGAGCACCGCGCCCACATAAAACAGCACCAGGCCCGGCAGCATGCTAGATCCTCGCCAAGCGTACGCAGCCGGGCAGGGACCGCACCGGGCACTGAAAGCCCACACGAATTACCCGGTCTGCACTCGCAATGAGGTCGGCGGCAAAGAATTTCATGGGCGCATGATAGCCCAAAATTCAAAATTGTATACAGTCTTGTGAACAACACTTTACCCATGCAGGCCTTGGCTTTGCGCCTGCCGCAAGGCCGGTGCCTTGCCCGGCGGCAACCTACCTGTTGCCGCCCAACTCCTTTTTGGGGTCGTCCACCGAGCCGGTCCTGATGACCCGCAAATCAGGATCAAAGACCGCCGTAAAAATCCGTGGGGTATTGGGATCGCTGAGATAACGCCAGTCGTAATGCGTTTCCTGCTTGAGCGAGTAAGGCGTGATCTTCATTGGCTTGCCGAGCATCTTGCGCACCTGCTCCATGCGCATGCCGGGCAGCACCTTGGCAAAGGTCCGCGGCGTCAGCACCTGGCGCAGTGCGCTCATCTTGCCGTCCGCGGCTATGGTGATCATGTAGTTGACCTGGCCCTCGGGCTGGCGGTTGTATTCAAAGGTCCGTGCGCCGGGTTCGGCAGTAACACCCGGCAACGGTGTGTCGGCCATGTCGGAGGCCTCCCAGATTTTTTCGGGCTCGCCGAAACGCGCCCGGACATCGGCCTCGGTGGACACACCTTCCTCCAGTTCGGCAATGCGCTGCGGGTCGCAGCCGGCCAGCCCGAGAACAAATGACAGCAGGCCCATACAAGCAATCGTCCTTCTGGAAGTTTTAGTGGCTGGCGGCAGCGAGGGCCCCTGCGGGCCGACCGGTGAAAAGGCCACCGGAACAGGCGCGGAGACAGGTAACAATGAGCGCAAGGCAGACCCCCGGTAAAATCAGTCAACTACATGTTTTAGGCAGTTTAGACCCATGTCCTTCTTTCGCCGCCCCGACTACACCTCCGAAGTCACCCAGTTCATTGACCAGCTCAAGGCGAAGAAGCCCACACTGGAGGCCGAACAGCGGGCCGGCCGGGCCCTGCTGTGGGACAAAAAGCTGAGCCTGCAGGACGAGGCCGATTACAGCGACGCCCGTGTCCCGCAGCAGCCCTATGTGTACGGCACGAGCAATCACCCCAACGGCAAGTAATTGCCAAACAGGCTTCCGACCCCGAAAAACCGGGAATAAGCAGCTCTATTTTTAGCAGCTATATTTTTTATAGCAAACCTGCCTTGTCACCCCCGGCTGCGGTTGCCGCAATATGTCCAAGAATCCTTCCCTGCCCTCTCCCCAGGATCTGCCGTCCGCAGCCGGTCAGGACCTGCCCGCCAACCTGGACCCGGACATGCCGGAAGTGATCGACCAGGTGGCGCTGGCCCGGCTCTATGGCGAGCCGCTGTTTGCGATGCCGCACGACCTGTACATCCCGCCGGATGCCCTGCAGGTGTTTCTCGAGGCGTTCGAGGGCCCGCTGGACTTGCTGCTTTACCTGATCCGCAAGCAGAACTTCAATATTCTCGACATTCCGATGGCGGCGGTCACGCGCCAGTACCTCACCTATGTCGACGAGATCCGCGCCACCAACCTGGAGCTGGCGGCCGAATACCTGCTGATGGCCGCGATGCTGATCGAGATCAAGTCGCGCATGCTGTTGCCGCCCAAAAAGGTGGCCGAGGGCCAGGAAGCCGAAGACCCGCGCGCCGAGCTGGTACGCCGCCTGCTCGAGTACGAGCAGATCAAGCTGGCCGCCCACAGGCTCAACGAGGTGCCGCAATTCGGCCGCGACTTCCTGCGTGCGCAGGTCTATGTGGAGCAGTCGCTGCAGCCGCGCTTTCCCGACGTCAACGTGGTCGACCTGCAGGAGGCCTGGCGCGACATTGTCAAGCGCGCCCGCCTGGTGCAGCACCATGTCATTTCCCGGGAAGAGCTCTCGGTGCGCGAGCACATGAGCATCGTGCTGCGCAAGCTGCAGGGCCGCAAGTTCCTCGAATTTGAAGACCTGTTTGACGCCACACGCGGCATGCCGGTGCTGGTGGTGACCTTCATCGCGCTGCTCGAATTATCCAAGGAGGGCCTGCTGGAAGTCACGCAGGCCGAGGCCTTCGCACCGGTTTACGTGCGGCTGGCCTACACCCCCGCCTAATTTCTTTTTTCATGTCCACCCTGCCTACACCCAGCCCGCACAATTTTGATGTCTTGATTGTTGGCAGCGGCCTCGCCGGCCTGAGTTCTGCACTGCTGCTGTCCAAGCAATACCGGGTGGCCATCCTCACCAAGCGCGCCGTGCGCGAAGGCTCCAGCGGCTGGGCCCAGGGCGGCATTGCTGCGGTGTGGGACAAGGACGACAGCTTTGCCGCCCATGTGGACGACACGCTGATCGCCGGCGCCGGTCTGTGCGACCTCAAAGCCACCCAGTTCGTGGTGGAGCAGGCCCCCGAGGCGATCGCCTGGCTGCAAAAACTGGGCGTGCCGTTTTCGGAAGAAGATGGCCAACTGCACCTCACCCGCGAAGGCGGCCACAGCGCGCGGCGCATCGTGCATGTGACCGATGCCACCGGCGCGGCCGTGCAGCGCACGCTGATCGAGCAGGTGCGCCAGTCGCCCAACATCACGCTGTTTGAACACCACACGCTGGTGGACCTGATCACCACCGCCAAGCTGCCAGCCGCCCAGCGCGGCGCGGAGGGCGGCAACCGCTGCGTGGGCCTGTACGCGCTGGACGACGAGACCGATGAAGTGCTCACCTTCCAGGCGCCCCACACCATTCTGGCCACGGGCGGTGCGGGCAAGGTGTATCTCTACACCACCAACCCCGACACCGCCACCGGCGACGGCATTGCCGCCGCCTGGCGCGCCGGCTGCCCGGTGTCCAACATGGAGTTCATCCAGTTCCACCCCACCTGCCTGTATCACCCGCACGCCAAATCCTTCCTGATCAGCGAAGCCGTGCGCGGCGAAGGCGGCCGCCTGCTGCGGCCCGATGGCACCCGTTTCATGCCCCAGCACGATGCCCGTGCCGAGCTGGCCCCGCGCGATGTGGTGGCGCGCGCCATCGACTTCGAGATGAAAAAAGGCGGCTTTGACTGCGTCTACCTCGACATCTCGCACCAGCCGCTGGTGTTCATTCAAGAGCACTTTCCCAATATCTATGCGCGCTGCCTGGAGCTGGGTATAGACATGTCCAAGCAGCCCATTCCGGTGGTGCCAGCGGCGCACTACACCTGTGGCGGCGTGATCACCGACTTGTCTGCCCGCACCGCTGTGGCCGGCCTGTACGCCGTGGGCGAAACCGCCTGCACGGGCCTGCATGGCGCCAACCGCCTGGCAAGCAATTCACTGGTAGAGTGCATGGTTTTTGCGCGAGCAGCTACTGATTTAATAGCAAACGAGCTGGCCAGCAACGGCACCACACCGGCCCAGACCCTGCCCCCCTGGGACGACAGCCGCGTCACCGACGCCGACGAGTCGGTGGTGATCTCGCACAACTGGGACGAACTGCGCCGCTTCATGTGGGACTACGTGGGCATAGTGCGCACCAACAAGCGGCTGGATCGCGCGATGCACCGCATCGCCTTGCTGCAGGGTGAAATCCAGGAGTTTTACGCCCACTTCCACGTCACGCGCGACTTGCTGGAGCTGCGCAACCTGGTGCAGGTGGCCGATCTCATCGTGCGCTCGGCCCAGGCCCGGCATGAAAGCCGCGGCCTGCATTTCAGCCGGGACTACCCGGAGATGGCCGCGTCAGCCAAGCCGACGATTCTGATACCGCCACGCCCTGACAACGTGATGACTCTACCGAAAATTTAGCAAGCCACATCGACTACGTATGCAGGCTTATCAGGGCTTGTCTTGCGTTTTCACTGTCGGTGGCGGATAGCTTGCGTCTGATAAGCCTCAAACACACAACTGCAGCGAACGGTATCTACACGGCCATCAGCTATAGTGCACTCCGACCTTGAGACAGTTTCCTGACACGCGTTTTTCGTGATAGTGCCTTTGCAGACGACACGACCAAAGAAAGCTTAACCGCGAATCTTGAGCAGCACGGTATTGTCAAGATGTGCAGTTTTTGAAGGGCTCCAATGCTGACGACCAATATCAAACTTAAAAACTGGCGCAACTTTCGGACCATAGATGTGCCTCTACGTGAAGTCACCTATTTGTTGGGTCCAAATGCATCGGGCAAGTCCAACCTGCTCGATGCATTTCGATTCTTGCGAGATATCAGCAAGGCAAAAGGCGGCGGCCTGCAAACGGCAGTGGCAGACCGAGGTGGCATCACCAAGCTGCGCTGCTTGCATGCTCGTAACGATCCGGAAGTACTGATTGACGTAACTGTGGCAGAAGAGGCCAACACACCGCCCTTATGGCGCTATGTGCTTGCCTTTAAGCCTGAAGGCAAAGGCGCGCAGCGGATTCTGATTTCAAAGGAACAGGTCTATCAGGGCGCAAAGCTGATACTTGATCGTCCTAACGCTGAGGACCGAAAAGATCCGATGCTACTGACGCAGACTTACGTAGAACAGATTCAAGCAAATAGCAGGTTCCGCGAGCTTGTTCAGTTTTTTGGCGCCACAACTTACTTGCATCTCGTTCCACAACTGTTGAAGTTCGCAGAAAAAATAAGAGGCCAGCGCTTAGAAGATGATCCATTTGGTCAAGGATTTTTGGAGCGCTTGGCGAAAACACCGCAGAGGACGCGAGACTCCCGACTCGTGAAAATCGGTAAGGCACTCACTCAGGCTGTTCCGCAATTTAGAGAGCTGCGCTTCGAGAAAGACGTTTTGGGGCACCCCCACCTTCAAGCCTTGTATTCACACCATCGCCCGAACGCTGGCTGGCAATCAGAAGAGCACTTCTCTGATGGGACGTTACGACTTTTGGGCCTTTTGTGGGCACTGTTAGACGGCACGTCTACATTGCTACTTGAGGAGCCTGAAATTTCGCTAAACGACGCGATTGTCAAACAAATTCCCGTCATGTTGAATCGCTTTCAACGTGAAAAGAAGTCACGTCGACAAATTATTGTGAGCACTCACAGCGAAGCCTTGTTGAGCAACGAGGGTATCGATGGGCGGGGCATAGTTCTGTTAGAAAGTGGCCCAAATGGCACGACTGCCCGTTCAATTGACGCAGCAGAAACGAAGGCTATTAATGCTGGTCTTTCAATTGCAGAGGTTGTTTTACCTAAAACAAGGCCAAACACAGTAAGTCAGCTAGGACTATGGTGATGACATCCGTGGCTCTGGCCACCGAGGACGAGCTTAGCGAAGCCGTCGGGATTCGCTTGCTGACGGAGATTGAACACCCCATGGAGGCATCCCTACTTCTCCGGAAAGGGGGATTTGGCTATCTGCGATCAAAGATGAATAGTTGGTGTCAGTTGGCTATCCAACAGCCAGTTGTTCTATTGACTGACTTAGATGATAAAGAGTGCCCGACCATATTGATCGACGACTGGTTCGGTCAAAAATCTCGACCCGAAAACTTGTTGATTCGTGTGGCTGTACGGGAGATTGAATCGTGGTTATTGGCTGATCATGAAGCAATGAGGTCTTTGCTCGGCAACAAAGGAAAGCTACCTGATGATCCGGATGCTTTGCCAGATCCTAAGCAGCGGCTGTTGCAATTGGCGAAGCTTGCTAAGCGAGAGGTTAGATCAGATCTAACGAGTGGCGCGGGCGCCATTGCAAGCCAAGGTATTGGATACAACGCGCGGCTTGGCGAAATGGTTAGGAACGAATGGTCTCCCAAAAGAGCGGCGCAACGTTCAAATAGCTTGCGACGTGCCATTGGACGTTTAGAAGAGCTAGCACTGAGAGTTAATAAATAATTCTCTCTCACTGTCCGGCTGCGAGTATCTCAGCAGATTGGTATTGCAGGCATCAGGCGGTGCGCGGCTCCAGTTCCGCCGCCAGCCAACCGCGCAGGCTGTTCACAAAAGCCAGCGCCTGCACCCGCGGCAAATCCTCCAGGCGAACCACGGCCTCCGTCACACGGCCTTCACGCAAGGCATTGGCACGCCCTACGCCTGCCAGCAATCCGCACCGCAGCGCTGGCGTGACCCAGCGGCCGTCCAGCAGCAGCGCCACATTGCCGCGTGTGCACTCGGTGATCTCGCCGTCGGCATTCCACAGCAAGGTGTCGAACACGCCCGGCTGGGTCGGGGTCAATGCGTCGTAGTGGGCACGCCGGGTGGTCTTGAAGCGCACGAATTCATCGTGCGCCTCTGCGATGGCACGGTCGGCCAGGCGCAGGCGCACACGCGCCGGCCCGGGATCCAGCGCATGGGCCTCGGCCTGTAGCCGGCCCTGCGCATCCATCAGCAAACGCACGCGCCAGGCCCCTTGGGCATGGGCCCGCGCCAAGGCCTGCAGCGACTGCTCCACCTGAAGGGCATCCCAGGGGTAGCCGAAATGCCGGGCGGCCTGCGCCATGCGCGCCAGATGCGCGTCGGCATCACGCAGGCACCCGTCCTTCAACCCCAGCGTTTCCAGCAGCGAAAACGGGGCGCTGGCGCGCCGCACAAAGGCCTGCTTGTGGCGCCACTCCTGCCACTCACCCTCGGCGCTGGCGTCCGCCGTAATGCCGCTGCCAATGCCGCAGCGCAGCGCCGCACCGCACAGGGTCACGGTGCGGATGGGCACATTGAACGTGGCCCTGATGCCGTGTTCGCCGGGCTGCACCACGCCAACGGCGCCGCAATACACACCCCGCGCCTGCGGCTCCAGCGCATGGATCATCTGCATGGCACGCACCTTGGGCGCGCCGGTCACCGAGCCGCAAGGGAACAGCGCGGAAAAGACGTCCGCCAGCGAACAGCCTTCACGCGTGCGCGCCTCCACGTCCGAGGTCATCTGCCACAGCGTGGGCAGTGCCTCGGTATGGAACAGGCGCGGCACGCGCACGCTGAACGGCTGGGCGATGCGCGACAGGTCGTTGCGCAGCAGGTCCACGATCATCACATTCTCGGCGCGCTCTTTGGCCGATGTGCGCAGGGCCTCGGCCTGCGCGGCATCGTCGCGCGGCAAAGCGCCGCGCCGCGCCGTCCCCTTCATGGGCCGTGTCAGGATATGGTCCCCATGCCAGTCGAAAAACAGCTCGGGGGATACCGACAGCACCTGCGCATCGCCGGTGTCCAGAAAGGCCGCATAACCGCCGGGCTGGGCCCGCTGCAGGGCGGAAAAGAGAGCGCGGGCCGTATCACCGCCCGGCTCGCCGCGCAGCGTGCCCAGCAGCGGCGCGGTGAAGTTGACCTGGTACAGCTCACCTTCGGAAATGGCGTGCTGGATGCTGGCCAGCGCCGCATCAAAAACGGGGCGCGGACAGGTCTCCTGCCACTGGACCTGGACGGCCGCATCCGCTGCATTCGCCGCTTCCCCGGGCCATGGCAAAGCCTCGTCGTAAACGGCAAACCATGCCAGGGGGCCATCCGCCGGATGCACGGCCAGCGCGGCATCGAAGGCAGGCGCGGCCTCGTAGCGCAGGTAACCCACGCACCAGGCGCCCCGCTGCGCAGCCTCCTGCACGGCGTCCAGCACCGCGCGCACCTGCTGCGGCTCGTGCGCCACCAGCACCTGGCGCGCCACGCCAAAGGCCTGGCGCAGACGCGGCCCGTCGGGATGGTCCGGGTTGGAGAAGTCGATGAGTGCCGAAAAGGCCCCCATCAGGCCGCGCCGATGTTCGGCACCAGAGCACCCGCCGGCTGGCCGGCCTTCAGCGCAGCGGTGAACGCCAGCATGCGGTCAATCGGCAGGCGGGCACGCAGGCCCAGCGCCGGATCCACGTGAATTTCATTGCGGCCGGTCTCCAGCACATGGGCCAGGCCCGCCAGGCTGTTCATGGCCATCCAGGGGCAGTGCGCGCAGCTCTTGCAGGTCGCGCTGTTGCCAGCGGTCGGCGCCTCGATGAAGATCTTGCCGGGGTTGAGCGTGCGCAGCTTGTGCATCATGCCGCTGTCGGTGGCGACAATGAACTCCGGGGCATCCAGTTCGCGCGCGGCTTTCAGGATGGCCGAGGTCGAACCCACCGCGTCGGCCAGCGCCACCACATCGGCCGGTGACTCGGGATGCACCAGCACCCTGGCTTTCGGGTGTTCCTTCTTGAGCGCTTCGAGCTCGAAGGCCTTGAACTCGTCGTGCACGATGCAGGTGCCGCTCCAGAACACCATGTCGGCGCCGGTCTGACGCTGGATGTAGCCGCCCAGGTGCTTGTCGGGCGCCCACAAAATTTTGTGTCCCTTGTCTTTCAGCGCCTGCACAATGTCGAGCGCGCAGCTGGACGTGACGACCCAGTCGGCGCGCGCCTTCACGGCCGCGCTGGTATTGGCATAGACCACCACGGTCCGGTCGGGGTGCGCGTCACAAAAAGCGCTGAATTCATCGATCGGACATCCCAGGTCCAGCGAGCAGGTCGCGTCGAGGTCGGGCATCAGGACCTTCTTGTCGGGTGAGAGGATCTTGGCCGTCTCGCCCATGAAGCGCACACCCGAGACCACCAGCGTCTGCGCCGCATGATCGCGGCCGAAGCGCGCCATCTCCAGCGAGTCGCTGACCATGCCGCCGGTTTCCTCGGCCAGGTCCTGCAGGTCGGGGTGCACGTAGTAGTGCGACACCATCACCGCGTTGCGCTCCTTCAGCAGTTGGCGGATCTTGTCCTTGAGCGCGGCACGCTGCTTCGGGCCGGGCTCGACCGGCACACGCGCCCAGGCGTGCCGGGTGTCGCACGCCGAAGCACCGGGAGCCACGTCCGGATGGGGGAAATCGTATTCAACGTCAATCACGGTGCCCATCACAACCCCCTTGCAGCTCGTGAAAGCGCATCGAGAAATCGATGGCCTTGACGTCCTTGGTCAGGCCGCCAATGGAAATCCGGTCCACGCCGGTTTCGGCCAGGCTGCGCAGGCTTTCCTGCGTCACGCCGCCGGAAATCTCCAGGCTGGCGCGCCCCTCGTTGATGCGCACCGCCTCGCGCAACTGCGCCAGGTCCATGTTGTCGAGCAGCACCATGCGGGCGCCGGCCTCCAGAGCCTGCCGCAACTCGGCCAGGTCTTCAACCTCGATTTGCACAAACTCAGCCTGTGCCGCCACCGTGGCCGCGCGCGCCAGCACCTGCGCGATGCCGCCGGCTGCGGCAATATGGTTTTCCTTGATCAGCACCGCGTCGTAGAGGCCGATCCGGTGGTTGGTGCCGCCGCCGGTCCGCACCGCGTATTTTTGCGCCAGACGCAGGCCGGGCAATGTTTTGCGCGTGTCGACGATCTGCGCCCGCGTGCCTTGCACCGCAGCGACATAGCCGGCCGTTTTGCTGGCCACCGCGCTCAGCAGCTGCAGAAAATTAAGCGCCGTGCGCTCGGCCGTCAACAGGGCCTGTGCCCGACCCCGTATCTCCAGCACCACCTGGTCGGCGGCGCAGCGCTCGCCGTCCCGCACATGCCAGGTCAGGCGGGCCTGGGGATCGAGCTGCAGAATCGCGGCTTCCACCCAGGCGCTGCCGCAAATCACGGCGCTTTCGCGTGCCAGCACCTGCGCCCGGGCGCTGCGGGCCGGATCAATCAGCCCCGCCGTCAAATCGCCCGCGCCCACATCTTCGGCCAGCGCACGAATTGCGTCGGCCTTGGCCACCTCAACGATGGCCTCAGCCGAGAAATCAAATGACTTTTTCATAACCAGTTGGAATAAAGACTCGCCCAGATGGAATAAAGACTCCCCTAGACTACGGTTCAACAGACTAAATGTTACTGATATGACGGTAACAGATGCTTTATTGTCTCGCTGTTTGCACGCTTGTTATCCGATTGCCCCAGATTAATCGTCACTTCTTTATTGCCAGCCCATCATGTTTCGCACCCTGCTCAAATCCAAAATCCACCGCGCCAGCGTCACCCACTGCGAACTGAACTACGAAGGCTCGTGCGCGATTGACGAAGACCTGCTGGACGCTGCCAACCTGGGCGAGAACGAGCAGGTGCATATCTGGAACATCAACAACGGCGAGCGCTTCATCACCTACGCCATCCGGGCCGAGCGCGGTAGCCGCATCATCTCGGTCAATGGCTCCGCGGCCCGCCGGGCCGCCGTGGGCGATCTCGTCATCATTGCAGCCTTTGCGCAGGTGCACGAAGAGTATGTCGCCGGCTTCCAGCCCAAGCTGGTGTTTGTCGACCCCGACAACCGAATCAAGGAAGAGCGCTCGACCATTCCGGTTCAGATGTCCTGAATCCACGCATCGCCCGTCACGCATCCCCGCGTGCCGCCCTGCCCGCCTGCACAAGCGCTGGCCTCCACCGTCTTTTAAACCGGAGCATCCATGGACAACACCTCGATGGTCCAGCGCAGCCTGCGGCATGTGTGGCACCCCTGCACGCAAATGAAGCTGCACGAATCGCAACCGCTGATTCCGGTTTCCAGGGCCGAAGGCGTGTGGCTCCACGACTTTGAAGGCCACCGCTACCTCGACGGCATCAGCTCCTGGTGGGTCAACCTGTTTGGCCATAACCACCCCCACATCCGGGCGGCGCTGATTGACCAGCTCGGCCGGCTCGATCACGTCATGCTGGCCGGCTTTACCCACGAGCCCGTGGTGGCGCTGTCTGAGAAGCTGGCGCAGCTGACCGGCCTGGGTCATGCCTTTTACGGCAGCGACGGCGCCTCGGCCACCGAGATCGCGCTGAAGATGAGCGCGCATTACTGGCGCAACACCGGCCGCCCCGGCAAATGCCGCTTTGTGGGACTGGCCGGCGGCTACCACGGCGAAACCGTGGGCGCGCTGGCCGTGACCGACATCGCCATTTTCCGCGAGGCCTACGCGCCGCTGGTGCGACTGGCCGCTACCGTGCCCAGCCCCGATGCCCGTACGGCCCATCCAGGCGAAAGCGCTGCGGACGTGGCAGACCGTGCTGTTGGCGCGCTGCAGGCCTGGCTCGATCAGCACCACGCGGAGACCGCGGCCCTCATCGTGGAGCCGCTGGTGCAGTGCGCCGCCGGCATGGCCATGCACGACGCCAGCTACCTGCGCGGGGTGCGCACGCTGTGCGACCGCTACGAGGTGCACCTGGTGGTGGACGAAATAGCCACCGGCTTTGGCCGCACCGGCACGATGTTTGCCCACCAGCAGGCTGGCATCCGGCCCGACTTCATCTGTGTGTCCAAAGGCCTGACCGGCGGTACCCTGCCGCTGTCGGCCGTGCTGACCACCGACACGGTCTACCAGGCCTTTTACGACGACGACGTGGCGCGCGGCTTTCTGCATTCGCACTCCTACACCGGCAACCCGCTGGCCTGCCGCGCCGCCCTGGCCACCCTGGAGCTGTTCGAACAAAACGATGTGCTGGCCGGCAATGTCGTGGTGGCGAGCAATCTGACCGCAGCCTTCGCGCCATTGACCGCCCATCCGCGTGTCCAGAACGCCAGGCAGCTCGGCATGATCTGGGCCTGGGACGTAGCCGGTGCGCTGCCCGGCTTTTCGCGCCGCTACTACCAGCACGCGCTGGCGCAGGGTGTGCTGCTGCGGCCGATTGGCAACACGATTTACGCCATGCCGCCCTATGTGATGGACGAGGAAAGCTCCGGTTTTCTGGCACGCGGCGCGCTGGCGGCCCTGCAGGCCACGCTGGCCGAAGAAGCTGCGCATGGCTGAGCGTCCGAAAATTTCCTTTTTCGTGACCGGCACCGATACCGGCGTGGGCAAGACCCTGGTCAGTGCGGCGCTGCTGCATGCGCTGGCCGCGCACTACCCGCGCGTGGTCGGCATGAAGCCGGTGGCAGCAGGCACCACCTTGATGGACGGCCTGCAAGTCAACGACGACGTGCAGGCCCTGCGCGCCGCCTCCAGCTGCCGCGTACCCCCCGAGCTGGACAACCCCGTGCTGCTGCCCGACGCGGTGTCGCCGCACATTGCCGCCACGCGCGCCGGCGTTCGCATCGCCATCGCCCATATCGTGGCCTGCCACCGCCAATTACTGCAACTGGCCGACGCCGTGGTGGTGGAAGGCGCGGGCGGCTTCATGGTGCCGCTGTCGGATACGGAAACCGGCGCCGATCTGGCGCAGGCGCTGGGCTTGCCGGTGGTGCTGGTGGTGGGCCTGCGCCTGGGCTGCCTCAACCACGCGCTGCTGACGGCCGCCGCCATTCGCGCGCGCGGCCTCACGCTGGCGGGCTGGGTGGCCAACCACATCGACCCCAACATGCTCGCGCAAGACGACAACATCGCCTTTTTACAGCACCAGCTGGCCGCACCGCTGCTGGCCAGCATTGCGTACCAGTCGCAGCCCGATCCCACAACCCTGAACCTGAAACTTCCCCTGGCATGGCAATCAACACCCCACTGACGAATTCCTGGCTCGATGAATTTCCGGCGCGCATTGCCGAGCTGGACCGCACGCATTTGCGCCGCCGGCGTCGCGTCGTCGTGCCTGAAGATGGCGCCCACCTGCAGGTTGACGGGCAGCGCATGCTGGCGTTTTGCAGCAACGATTACCTGGGCCTGGCCAGCCACCCCGCGCTGGTGCAAGCCGCCTGCGATGGTGCCCGCGCTTTTGGCGTGGGTGCGGCGGCCTCGCCACTGGTGAGCGGCCACAGCGCCGCCAACGAGGCGCTGGAAGCGGCACTGGCCCGTTTTGTCGGCCAGCCGCGCGCCCTGTACTTTTACGCCGGTTATGCCACCAACATCGGCATCGTGCCCGCGCTGGTGGGCAAGGGCGATGCGATTTTTTCAGACGCGCTGAACCACGCCTGCCTGATTGACGGCGCAAGGCTGTCAAGCGCACAGATTCACCGCTACCCGCATGCCGACCTGGCCGCACTGGAGCAGGAACTCATCAGCAGCCCGGCGCGGCGCAAGCTCGTCATCAGTGACGCCGTGTTCAGCATGGACGGCGATGTGGCCGATGTGCACGCGCTGCTGGCACTGTGCGAGCGCCATGACGCCCTGCTGCTGCTCGACGACGCACACGGTTTTGGCGTGCTGGGCCCGCAGGGGCGGGGTTGCCTGGCCCACGTTGGCCTGTCTGGTGAGAATGCTTCACCGCGCGTGCTCTACATGGCCACGCTGGGCAAGGCCGCGGGCGTGGCCGGGGCGTTTGTGGCGGGCAGTGAGGCACTGGTTGAATGGCTGCTGCAAAAAACCCGCAGTTACATTTTTGCCACCGCCGCCCCTGCCTTGCTGGCCACCGCCTTGCAAACCAGCCTGCAACTGATTGAGCAGGACGAGTGGCGGCGCGAGCACCTGCAGCGCCTCATTGCCCGCTTGAGGAGCGGCCTGGCTCAAGGCCTGCAAGGCAGCTCATGGCTGCTCGGCGAGTCACCCACCGCGATTCAGCCCGTGGTGATTGGCCCCAACGACGCGGCGCTGGCCGTGATGGAAGGCCTGCGCACACGCGGCCTGTGGGTGCCCGCCATCCGCCCGCCCACCGTGGCCGAGGGCACGGCCCGTTTGCGCATTGCCCTGTCGGCCGCACACACCGAGGCCGACATTGACCGGCTGGTGCAGGCCCTGACAGAGCTGGCCAGGCCTGGCGCCACGTGAGAAATCCGGCGGGCGTCAGGGCTGGGTAAAATCAGCCGTGAAAGATGACGACCCCCAGTCGCCCTGCACAGCGCGTTTGCTCATGCACCCGAACAAACAGACGCGCTCAGACACGCTGCATCACCTTCATGACAGTGCCTCAGTGAACACTTTCAGCACTTTCATCCATTCAGGAGCCCCACGTTCATGTCCTCTGTCTTGACCCAACCTCTCGCCTTCCACCCGCCCCGCCCCGCCGTCCAGCCAAGGGAACACGGCCGCTGGAGCGTTGACGAGATTGAAGCACTATTCAACCTGCCGTTTCCTGAACTGATGCACCGCGCGCAAACGGTGCACCGCGAGAACTTCGACCCCACACGGGTTGAATTCGCCACGCTGCTCTCGGTGAAAACCGGCGGCTGCGCCGAAGACTGCGGCTACTGCCCGCAGGCCGCTCGCTATGACACCGGCGTGGAAGCCAGCAAGCTGATGGAACCCGCCGAAGTGCTGGCTGCCGCCCAGCGTGCACAGGCCGCCGGCGCCACGCGTTTCTGCATGGGTGCGGCCTGGCGTTCGCCCAAGGACCGCGACATTGAAAAAGTGGCCGAGCTGGTGCGCACCGTCAAGGCCCTGGGCCTGGAGACCTGCGCCACGCTGGGCATGCTGGAAGACGGCCACGCGCAGACACTGCAAAGCGCGGGCCTCGACTACTACAACCACAACCTCGACAGCGCGCCCGATTTTTACGGCGACATCATCACCACGCGCGACTACCAGGACCGGCTGGACACACTGGCACGCGTGCGCAGCGCCGGCGTGAAAGTCTGCTGCGGCGGCATTGTGGGCATGGGCGAAACCCGCCGCCAGCGCGCCGGCCTGGTGGCCGAACTGGCCAACCTCACGCCCTACCCCGAATCGGTCCCCATCAACAACCTGGTGAAGGTTGAAGGCACGCCGCTGGCGAACCAGGCGGACCTGGATCCGTTTGAATTTGTGCGCACCATTGCCGTGGCCCGCATCACCATGCCCACGGCGCGCGTGCGCCTGTCGGCGGGCCGGCAGCAAATGGGGGACGGCGTGCAGGCGCTGTGTTTCCTGGCCGGCGCCAATTCAATCTTCTACGGCGACAAGCTGCTGACCACCGGCAACCCCGACACCGAGGCCGACGTGAAGCTGCTCGAACGCCTGGGCATGAGCCGCTCGGCGCCGGATGTTCGCTGAGCGGGCTGGTCAGGCCCCTCTAAAACGGTAGTGAAAAAGCACGGGCAAGCTCGTTAGACTCTCGCTAACTTTGGACTGAACCATGACCCCAGCGAAGAACGTTTCTGCCTCGCCCCCGGCCACGCCTTATGGCACGCTGCCGCCCGCCGCCACGCCCTCGGCGCGCAAGCCGCTGAGCCTGCCGCGCCTGCGCGAAATGCATGCGCAAGGCGAAAAAATCACCATGCTGACCGCCTACGACGCAACCTTCGCGGCCGTGGCCGACGCGGCCGGCGTGGAATGCATCCTGGTCGGCGACTCGCTAGGCATGGTCTGCCAGGGCCTGACGAGCACCGTGGGCGTGACGCTGGAAACCATGCGCCACCACACCGAGTGCGTGGCCAACGGCCTGCGCCGCTCGCACGCCACGGCCTGGCTGATCGGTGACCTGCCCTTTGGCACGTACCACGAGTCGAAAGAGCAGGCCCTGCGCAGCGCCGTGGTGCTGATGCAGGCCGGCGCGCACATGGTGAAGCTCGAAGGCGGCGGCTGGACGGCCGATACCGTGCGCTTTCTGGTCGAGCGCGGCATTCCCGTCTGCGCCCACCTGGGCCTGACACCGCAAACCGTGCATGCACTGGGCGGTTACCGCGTGCAGGGCAAGACCGATGAGGCCGCCGCCACGCTCAAGCGCGAGGCCCATGAGCTACAGGATGCCGGGGCCGCCATGCTGGTGCTGGAGATGGTGCCTGCGGCTTTGTCAGCCGCGCTCACCCAGACACTGACGCACTGCCCCACCATCGGGATTGGTGCGGGCAACGGCACGTCGGGCCAGGTGCTGGTGCTGCATGACATGCTGGGCATGAACCTGGGCAAGATGCCCAAATTTGTACGCAACTTCATGGACGGGGCACCCAGCGTGCGCGGCGCCATGGAAGCCTTTGTCCACGCCGTGAAAGACGGCAGCTTCCCGGTCAACGCCACCCACGCGTGGTAATTCAGGTTCCGTCAAAAACAAGCAGCCGAGGAGACCTCATGCACATCGTTCACACCATCGCCGAACTGCGCGAAAAACTCGGGCCCTTCCAACGCCCGGCCTTTGTGCCCACCATGGGCAACCTGCATGACGGCCATATCGCGCTGGTCAGGCAGGCCAAGCCGCTGGGCGACGTGACGGTGTCCAGCATTTTTGTGAATCGCCTGCAGTTTGCGCCACATGAGGATTTCGACAGCTACCCGCGCACGCTGGACACCGATGCCCAGCGCCTGGAAGCCGCGGGCTGCGATGTGCTGTTTGCACCGCGCGAGAAAGAGCTGTACCCCGAGCCGCAAACCTACAAGATACACCCCGCCACGGACCTGAGCGACATCCTCGAAGGGCACTTTCGCCCCGGCTTCTTCATCGGCGTCAGCACGGTGGTGCTCAAGCTCTTTTCGTGCGTCTATGCCGGCATGCCCTCGGGCGTTGCCGCTTTCGGCAAAAAAGACTACCAGCAGGTGCTGGTGGTGCGCCGCATGGTGCAGCAGTTTGCCCTGCCGATCGAGATTCTGGCCGGTGAAACCCAGCGTGCCGCAGACGGGCTGGCGCTGTCATCGCGCAACGGCTACCTGAGCCCCGACGAGCGCACTGAAGCCGCGCAACTCTTCAAGGCCCTGAAAGCGCTCGGCGATGCCGCCCGGGCCACGCCAACGCCCGACCTGCCCGCGCTGGAAGCCCAGGCCATGCAGGCGCTGGCACGCCGCGGCTGGAAACCCGACTACCTGACCGTGCGCCGCCGCACCGACCTGCTGCCACCGCAGGGGCTGCTGGCTTCAGAGCCGCTGGTGGTATTGGGCGCGGCCAAACTGGGCAACACCCGGCTGATTGACAACCTGGAAATCTGAGCGGGCCGAAACCAGCAACGGAGTGGCGGCGTATCGATATCCGGCAAGTAGCTTCGTCGCAGCACCCGCTCTTATCAAGCGCCTAATCCTGCGGGCTATCGTCGGAGTCAGCAGGCTGTTCCGGGGACGGCTCCGCAGGCTGCCCAAGCCGGCCAGCGAGCCATTGGTAGCCCTTCCACGCCAGCAGGGCCGAGCCCGCACCCAACAGCCCATATCGCAGCAAAGGCAGCAAGGGCCGGCGTGCGCCTGACAGCGCCAGCGTCAGCAGCGAGCTGACCAGGGGTGCGCGCTTAAGCAGCCCCAGTGCCAGAGGCAGGCCTTTGGCCAGGGCCAAGCCTGGCACACCGCCGATTTTGAAAAAAGTCGCCCTCTGCCGTGCTGCGTCTACAGCGCCGACCATCTCGGCGCGCTCCGTCGCGGCGCGCATCAGCAACAGCTGCTTTCTCAGTTCCCGTTGGGTGGTAGCGTTGGTGGCTGCGTCGTTCATGGCGTAACCCTCATGGTGCAGCTTCGCGCTGCGCGCTGGGTGCCAGGGCAGCTTCCAAGGCCTCACGGTCTTGCGCCATTTCAGCCAGTGTTGCCTGCAAAAAAGGCGGGCGCGTCGCCAGCGCACGCTGGATGCGCCACCAGAACCAGCCGCCGAAGCCGAGGTAGCTCGCCGCAAAGAACGCCAGCACCGCCACACGCTGCGCCGCGTCAACGGCCAGCACCACCATCAGCGTGAACATCAGCACGCCGACCAGGCCAAAAACCAGCAGGCCCAGCATGCTCAACAACAAACCGATCAGCCGCTGCAGCTCTTCTTCCAGTTCCACACCCGCCAAAGCCATGCGCGTATGCGCCATGCGCAGCATCGTGATGAGCAGCTGGCGCAGCGACGCGAAGAGGCGCGGCGGCTGGTCCACATCGAGGGCGTCTGCGCTTTGGGGCTTGGGCCGGGGAGTGTTCATGGTGGCGTCAGTCGTTCAAGAGCTGCAGCAGCTTGCCATGAACCGGCTGGCTGGCGGGTTGACTCATCAGACGGCAGCGGTGCTTACTTGCGGTTGACCAGCAAGCCGATCAAAAACCCGGCCGCAGCGGCGATACCAACGGCCCTCCAGGGGTGGGCATGGACATAGTCGTCGGTGAGCTTGGCCGCCTCTTTGCTCTTGAGCAGCGCCGCTTCCTGCAGCCCGGTCAGTTTTTCGGTGGCCAGCCTGAGCTTGCCGGCCGCTTTCTCACGCAGGGCCACGGCGGTTTCGCCGGTGGTCGCAGCCGCTGACTTGAGCAGGTCCTCCACGTCAGCGAGTACCACTTTCATGTCGGTGATCAGCTTGTCTTTGTTGGTGTTCTCCATGGAATGCTCCCAGGTGTTGTTGGTGAAAATCAGGCGCAGCGTGAACGGTTTTCAGTTTAGCCCAATCCAAAAGGACAAAAGGACGCAGCCCATGAATCGGTTCGGAACCCGTCTGCCGGAGTGGGTCAGGTTACCCGGGATTGGTGGCCAGGTCAAAAAGCGGCCTGCCACACAAACCGCCGGAGCGCCCGGTTCACACCGACATCCGCTCTGTTTTTGATAGCGATTTGTCCCCATACTGATTGGGCTAGTGACCTGTTGTCCTTGAAAAATAGCGCGCCAAACCCGAGCAAGCCACTCGGGTGGCCGTCAACTGCTTCTGCCGTTCAGGTATAAGTATTCCCGGCATCAGCAGCACTTTTCAGGAGTTCCATCATGGCCATTCCGCACGCCCAGTCGGGGCAGCTCATTGACGTTCGTCCCCTCGCCGAAAATCTCCCGGAAGCGCAAACCATCGCACTGTTCAAGAGCGAGGGCCTTGAAGTCATGTGGCTGGTCGTGCCCGCCGGCAAGACCGTGCCTTCGCACCACGTCCAGGGTGAAATCACGCTGCAGTGCCTGGAAGGCGAGGTCAAGTTCACGGCGGGTGGGAAAACCCAGACCATGAAGGCGGGCCAGCTGCTCTGGCTGGCGGGCGGTGTAGAGCACGGCTTGACGGCCGTGCGGGACGCGTCGCTGCTGGGAACCCTGGTTTTGCGCAACAAATAAGACAGGGCGCATCGCGGGCGGCAACCGTACGGCAGCCCGCGCTCGACCAAAGCGGGCGTTATTGCAACCGACTCAATAACGGATCAGGGGTGGGCTCAGGCCAGCTCGGTCGTCGGTCCGCGCCCCATCAGGGCGGCGACCGCTTCAGCCGGCCGAAGCTTGCCATCCAGCAGCGCCACCACGCCTTGCGCAATCGGCATGTCGACGCCCAGGCCTGCGGCGCGCTGCACCACGGTGCGGGCACAGTAAACCCCCTCGGCCACATGGCCCAGCGACTTGACCGCTTCGGTCAGCGTTTTACCCTGCGCCAGCAGCAGCCCCACCTTGCGGTTGCGGCTGAGATCGCCCGTGGCCGTCAGCACCAGGTCGCCCAGGCCTGAGAGGCCGGTAAAGGTTTCGGCACGGGCGCCCAGGGCCACGCCCAGCCGCGTCATTTCGGCGAGCCCGCGCGTGATCAAAGCCGCCCGGGCGTTCAGCCCCAGCTGCAAGCCGTCACACAGGCCAGTGGCGATGGCCAGCACATTCTTGACAGCGCCGCCGACCTCCACACCCACGATATCGTCACTGGCGTAAATGCGCAGCGAGGCGCCATGAAACGCGGCAACCAGTGCATCGCGCACCTCGGCATGCTCGCTGGCCGCGACCAGCGCGGTCGGCTGGCCGCGCGCCACCTCGAGCGCGAAACTCGGGCCGCTGAGCACGCCCGCTCTCAAATTGACGGCTATCTGCGCCCGTATTTCATGGACCAACAGGCCAAACGGTGAAATTGAAGAAGAGGATGAAGAGGAGGCTGGGGAGGCGGCAGACCGGGACTCCACGGCCACCGGCGCCTCAAAACCCTTGCTCAGCCAGACCACCGGCACGCTGACCTGTTGCAGCCTTTGCAGCATGCCGCGCGCCGCGGAAACCGGCGTGGCCAGGATGATCAGGTCCTGCCCGCTGACGGCCTCGGCCAACGATGCATCCCCACCGCCTTGCAGCAGCAGGTTGCCGGGCAGGGTGACGCCGGGCAGGTAGCGAGTGTTGGCGCGTTCAGCCTGCATGGCCTGGACCAGCGCCGCGTCGCGCGCCCATAGCGTGACCTGATGCCGGGGCGCGCCGGAACCCGCCGCTTCCACAGCGCCTGCCGCATTGACGGCCATTGCCGTACCCCATGCGCCAGCGCCGATGACGACTATTTTCATGTCCGGATGAGCGGAAAAGGGCGGGCGGCGGTTCAGCCGGCCCTCAAACGATGATTTGGGGTGCGGACGGCGCGGCGGCCTCGGCCTGCTGCTGCTCGTACATGGCCTGGAAATTGATTTCAGCCATGTGCACGGGCGGAAAGCCGCCGCGCTGGATCACGTCGGCCACGTTGCTGCGCAGGTAGGGGTAAACAATTTGCGGGCAGGCAATGCCCAGGATGGCGCCGAGCTGGTCGGTGTGCATGTTGCGGATTTCAAAAATACCCGCCTGCTTGGCCTCGACCAGAAAGACCGTCTTGTCGGCAATCTTGGTGTGCACGGTGGCGGTCACGGTGACTTCAAACAAGCCATCAGCCACCGGCTTGGCATCCACGCCCAGCTGGATGTCGACGCCAGGCTGCTCCTGGTTCAGCAGAATTTCAGGCGAATTGGGCTGCTCCAGCGACACGTCCTTCAGGTAAACGCGCTGGATCTGGAATACGGGATCAAGGTTGGCTTCTGCCATGGTGCTCTTTCGGGTGCTTGGATAAATCGGAAGATGGGGACCTGCCCGCAGGGGGCAGACAACGGGGCATTATCTCAGGAAGAAATAAAGCCCCACGCTCGGCACTTGCGTGTCCTCGCTGCCCCCCGAGGGGGCGGATTTTTCTGGGGCTCGACCGACCGGCTCAAACGTCAAACGCCGCCGCCGTTGAGCAACGGCATCAGGCCACCCCGTCCGTCGAGGGCCACCAGCTCGTCACAACCGCCGACATGGGTGTCGCCAATGAAGATCTGCGGCACCGTACGCCGGCCGGTGATGTCCATCATTTTCTGGCGCTCGCCAGGCAGCATGTCCACACGAATCTCATCGAGTTCGGCCACGCCACGTTGTTTGAGCAGCTGTTTGGCGTGAATGCAATAGGGGCAGGTGGCCGTGGTGTAGATCTTGACGGGTTGCATGGGTTCTCTGGGTCGTGCGGACCGCGCTCGCAAGGCGCAGCCATGGGAAATGGGTGGAAACCTGGGTCAAAACCCGACCACGGCCCTCTCCGGCGGCGGCGGGGCAATGAGCCGGTTCAGGCTTTCTCGAGCGGAAGGTTAGCGTCTTTCCAGGCTTTGAGCCCGCCACCCAGGGATTGAGCCTGCTCGTACCCGAGCTTTTTGGCAACGGCGACGGCACGGCCAGCACGCGCACCGCTGGAGCACACCAGGATCAGCGGCAGGGCCTTGTTTTTCACGACGCCGGGCAGCTTGCTCTCCAGTTCGCTGAAAGGCACGTTTTTGGCGCCGCCAACATGACCGGCCGCAAACTCGTCCGCCTCGCTCACATCCACCACCACCGCTTTTTCACGGTTGATCAGTTGCACGGCGCCACTGGCGCTCAGCGCGCCGGCATTCATGGCACCCGAAATCATGGGCCAAACCAGCATGCCGCCCGAGGCGAGTGCTACCGAAATCAGCATCCAGTTATCGATCAGAAATTTCACTTGCTACCCTTTGTGTGTTTTTCACCAAACCAGTGATTTTAGAATGGAGGCCGGCAATTGCCTGCCAACCGCTCTTTTGCCCCTGTTTACGTCTCCCCTCCTCACCCACCCCCTACTGCCACACCATGTACAAACTCGTGCTCATCCGCCATGGCGAATCCACCTGGAACCTTGAAAACCGGTTTACCGGCTGGACTGATGTCGACCTGACGGAAACAGGCATCACGCAAGCCAAGGACGCCGGAAAACTGCTCAAAAGCGAGGGCTATGAGTTTGACGTGGCCTATACCAGCGTGCTCAAGCGTGCAACCCGCACCCTCTGGCATGTGCTGGACGAGATGGACCGGACCTGGCTGCCGGTCGTGAACAGCTGGCGCCTGAACGAGCGGCATTACGGTGCGCTGCAGGGGCTGAACAAGGCCGAGACCGCCAAAAAATATGGCGAAGAGCAGGTGCTGATCTGGCGCCGCAGCTACGACACCCCGCCCCCGCCGCTGGATGCCGAAGACGAGCGCAGCGAACGCGGCGACCCCCGTTATGCCAAATTGCCGCCCGAGCAGGTGCCGCTGACGGAGTGCCTGAAAGACACCGTGGCGCGGGTATTGCCCTTCTGGAATGAATCCATGGCGCCTGCCATCAAGGCCGGCAAACGCGTTGTGGTGGCGGCTCACGGCAACTCGATACGCGCGCTGGTGAAGTACCTGGACAACATCTCGGACAACGACATCGTCGGGCTCAACATCCCCAATGGCATTCCGCTGGTTTATGAGCTGGACGACCAGCTCAAGCCGCTGCGCCACTACTACCTGGGCGACAGCGAAGCGGTAGCCAAAGCTGCTGCGGCCGTGGCAGCGCAAGGCAAGGGCTGATCAGACTTCATGTAAAAGTCCGGTAAAAGCTGGCAAAAACCGCACATTTTTGCCGTTTTTGCCAGCTTGGCGACTGCGCAACATGGAACTGCTGAATGGGGCTTTTCTCCAAGGTGTATATTGCTTCTGGTACGCAGGAGCAAGGGTTCCTCAAGGCTTATTAAGGTAGTTTTATGGGTCAGAAGCTCAAAATCGCAGGCTGGATTTCAATTGGCGCGGTCGCAGGCGCCCTCACCACGGTGCAACTGCAGGCCGTTGCACGCGGTGGCCTCTCCCCTTTGCCACTGGAAGAGCTACAACAGCTGGCGGCCGTGTTTGGCATGGTCAAAACCGATTATGTGGAGCCGGTTGACGAGAAAAAGCTCATCACCGACGCCATTTCGGGCATGGTGGCCAGCCTGGATCCGCACTCCGTTTATTTCGACAAAAAGTCGTACAAGGAGTTTCGCGAGGGCACCTCGGGGCGCTTTGTGGGTGTCGGCATCGAGATCAGCCAGGAAGACGGTCTGGTCAAGGTGGTTTCCCCGATTGAAGGCTCACCCGCCGATCGCGCGGGCCTCAAACCCAACGACCTGATCACCCGGATCGATGACACGGCCGTGAAGGGCCTGTCACTCAACGACGCGGTCAAGAAAATGCGCGGCGAGCCCAAGACCAAGGTGCTGCTGACCATTTTCCGCAAGGATGAAAACCGGACATTCCCCGTCACCATCACGCGCGAGGAAATCCGTACCCAGTCAGTGCGCAGCAAGGTCATTGAGCCCGGCTACGCCTGGATCCGGCTGAGCCAGTTCCAGGAACGTACGGTGGACGATTTTGTGACCAAGCTGGAACAGATTTACAAGCAGGAGCCCAACCTCAAAGGCTTGGTGCTGGACCTGCGCAACGACCCCGGTGGCTTGCTGGATGCAGCTGTTGCGGTGTCGGCCGCCTTCCTGCCAGAGAACGTCACGGTGGTGTCCACCAACGGCCAGCTGGCGGAAAGCAAGTTCACCTACAAGGCGGCCCCGGAGTTTTACCAGCGCCGCAGCGGGGCTGATCCCCTGAAGCGCCTCCCCGCAGCCATCAAGAAGGTGCCGCTGGTGGTGCTCGTCAATGAGGGTTCTGCTTCCGCCAGCGAGATTGTGGCGGGCGCCCTCCAGGATTACAAACGCGCCACCATCATGGGTAACCAGACCTTCGGCAAGGGCTCGGTCCAGACCGTGCGCCCGCTGGGCCCCGACACCGGCATCAAGCTCACCACGGCCCGTTACTACACCCCCAGCGGCAAGTCCATCCAGGCGCGCGGCATCGTTCCCGACGTGCTGGTGGACGACACCGCCGAAGGCAGCCCGTTTGCCGCGCTGCGCACACGCGAAGCTGACCTGGAGAAGCACCTCAACAGCGGCCAGGGCTCCGAAGTCAAGGACGCCAGCCGGGAAAAAGCCCGCGAGGAAGCCTTGAAGCGACTGGAAGAAGAAGCCAAGAAGACGCCAGAGCAGCGCCGCCCGCCTGAACTGGGCAGCGACAAGGACTTCCAGCTGGCACAGGCCATCAATCAGCTCAAGGGCCGGCCGGTACTGGTCAGCAAGACGGCGGTGGTCGAGCCCAAAAACGAGAAGAAAGAAAACTAGGCCGCCTGTAGGCCGGTAACGATCAGGTCGCGTGCTCCACTCCACCTGATCGGATCTACCCGTGCGCTGCCCTGCGCCGACGCGGGTACGGACCGGCTTATGCCCCCTCCCCCATGAACGACGAACAGCTGCTCCGCTATTCCCGGCACATCCTGCTCGACGAACTGGGTATTGAGGGCCAGGAAAAGCTGCTGTCCGCACGCGTGCTGATTGTGGGCGCGGGCGGACTGGGTTCTCCGGTGGCCCTGTACCTCGGCAGTGCCGGCGTGGGCCACATCACCGTGGTCGACCATGACCGCGTGGATGCCACCAACCTGCAGCGGCAGATTGCCCACAACCTGGCCCGCATTGGTACGTTCAAGGCGGAGTCCGTGGTGCAGTCCGTGGCAGCCATCAACCCGGATGTCCAGGTCATCCCGGTCACGCAGCGGGCCGAGGGCGCGCTGCTTGACGAACTGGTCCGGGAGGCTGACCTGGTTCTCGACTGCACCGACAACTTTGCCACCCGCCATGCCATCAACCGTGCGTGTGTCAGGCACAGCAAGCCTCTGGTCTCCGGCGCGGCTATACGCTTTGACGGGCAGGTGTCGGTCTATGACCCGCGGAGCGCGCAGTCACCCTGCTATGCCTGCGTGTTTCCGGAGTCGGATCTATTCGAGGAAACCCGCTGCGCCACCATGGGTGTGTTTGCACCCCTGGTCGGCATCGTAGGCACCGTGCAGGCCGCCGAAGCCTTGAAGCTGCTCTGCGGCGTCGGGCAGCCACTGACCGGGCGGCTGCTGATGCTGGATGGCCGAACCATGGAGTGGAGCGAAATGAAACTGGCGCGAAACATCGCCTGCACAGTCTGTGGTGCCTCCGCTCCCACGCCTGCGCCCACTACCACTGATTGAGCCGGGGGCCTCGATAACCGGTCCCTGCGCCCAGGGTCACCCTCCACTCACCGGGTGGCCGTCGCAGCAGGTCTGGAGCCCCCATTGGGCTTGGCGGCCTGTGCCAGAACCTCGCTGCAATCGGCATCCTGACCGGGGCCTGTTTCAATCGTGGCAGCCAGCGCGAGCAGCGGGTTGATGGCGCCCAGCACCAGGGCGATGCCGGCGCGACCGGCCAGCGCACCCTTGTCCGGCCCGGCCGACGGTGATGCAAAGGTCCCACCAATCCGCAGCGGCGACCTGAGGCTCAGAATGCTGCGGTCCTTGGGCGCCGGTTCCAGGATGATGTCCAGCGTTTCATCGGCCAGGCTCACCCGGCCGCGGCCATTGATCACCGTGTCGGTCGTATCCAGCACGATGGCCCGGCTGGTCATCAAGCCCTGGTTCACGTCAAAGGCGGCCGCAGCGCAGCGCAATTGCACATTGCGATCGCCGCGCACCAGGAACTTGATGACCTCCCCGCCATCGAGCCCCAGGAATTCGAGCAGTATGTTGCTGATCTGTCCTTTGCCCATGAGAACGGCGACATCCCCCGATGCGGACCCGAGGACTTGCGCCACAGAGGCCCCTCGACCCTGGAAGTTGAACTGTCCGCTGATCTTTCCAAAACTGCTCCTGGTTGTCTCCACTTTGGGAAACAGCTGATTCAACTGCACCGCACGCACATCCAGCCGGGCAGTGAACGCCGCAGGCGCGATGTTGGAATCAACCTTGAGGCTTCCGGCGAGCGACCCACCGGCCACGCCCAGCGAAAAAGGACTCAACTGCAAGACGCCCGCATTCAATTTGATGTGGGCGCCGCCCTTGTCCAGCGGGAGCGCCTGTACATGCCGGATATTCGCCGCCGAGTAGGTCACGTCGGCATTCATGGCCTGAAGTCTGGCCAGGCTCAGGATGGTCGCGGGCAATACCTTGCGTGAAGACGCTGTGGTCCGGCCCGGCTGCTCTGCGCCGGCTTCCGCTTTGGTTTCTGCTTTGGCTTTGGCTTTGGCTTCGGCCGCTTTGCTGGCAGCAGGCGTTGCCCCAATCATTGGCCCCAGATCCTCAAAGTCCAGCAGTTTTGACTGTAGGTTGCCGGTCAAAACGGGCACCGCTGCAGACTGGTCAAAACTGAGAGCACCGCTGAGGTCAGAGTTGCCCAATACACCCTGAATCCGGCTGGCAGTCCAGACCTTGCCATGCTTGGCCAGCTTGCCGCGCACCTTGTAGGGCGGCGTGGAAGGCAGCACGACACCCGCCAATTTATACAACTCTTCGAGATTGCGGCCCTGCAGATCGAATGTGACGTCCATGCCTCCAAAGTCCGCGAGGTTGACAATCGAGCCTTGGGCTTTCAGGCCGGTTTTTCCGGCCAGGACATTGATCTCGATGGGGAAAGGCGCTTGCGCTTTCTCGCGCAACTGCAGCACGCCGCCTGTGCGGCCACTGGCGCTAAAGACCTCATTTTTCCATTTGCCGGCAGCGTTATAGCTCAAGGGGAGCTGCCCGGCCGACTCCGGAGAGAGGGAAAATGTGGCAGCTATGTCGGCGCCCTGCGCCGCAGCGCGGTATTTCAGCGTGCCCCGGTCAACCAGCAAGGACCCGATGACAGGCACGGCGCTTTCATCGGACGTGTCGCGCGAAAGCGCCCAGGTGCGCCGGCCGTCCGGTTCGATCTGCAGGCCGATTTGCGGCTCGGTCAGTGCAATCCGGGGCAGTTCGACCTTGCCAAACAGCAGCGGCCACAGCTTGATGTCAAATTCGGCAACGCTGGCCTTGAGCAAGTAGGGCTCACTGGCCCATTCAGGGTTGGCGACTTCCACGCCATCGGCCCTGACGGTGGCGGCTCGTCCCAGACGAACAGCGAGATGCTGGGTAATCTCGAAGCGGCGCCCCAGCTGGTCCGATACATGACGATTGATCGGCCCGCGCAAAACATCCCACGGAAAGAAAAGCACCACCAGTACCAGAGCAACGAACAGGGCCGCAAGGCCCGCAAGCGATCTGCGAAAAACGGCGGAGTGAAGCAACGATTTGGTCATGTATCCCGGTGGGTTTCAGGCCCGCCCAAACACCCTGTCCCCGCATTGGCCAACACGGCATCGATGCGGAACCGCGCAATTGGCCTGGAGTTGGCGTCGGAAAGGCTTCATGCGCATCTTCAGGGCAGAGCCTTCACTATCGATGAGCAAGCCGGCCCAGACAGTCGGCCAGTGCGATGAAAAGCTGTGGGTGGGTACCTACAGTCTCTAAAAGATAACGAAAAGCGGGGAAGTAGGAAACATCCTACATGTGCTGAACAGAGTCACTGGCAGAATGGCCTCCGAGGCAACGATACATTAGGAAACACGGCGTGTTCACACTCTTGAGGGCTTCGTCAATTTTCCGCGAACCGTGTCGCCCCACCTGGACCTGATCAGTGAGACTGAAAACCTACATCGTCGAAGACAACCCCACTATTCGGGAAAACCTGATCGGCACCCTTGAAGAACTCGCCTGCGTCCGTGCTGTGGGAACCGCAGAAACCGAAAATGAAGGGAAAGCCTGGCTCGTTGACAACAGTGACCAATGGGACCTGGCCATCGTCGATTTGTTTTTGAAGCAGGGGAGTGGCTTGGGTGTGCTGGCAGCTTGCCGCAATCGCCAGCCGGGACAGAAAGTGGTGGTGCTCAGCAATTACGCCACGACCGACATCCGGCACCGGTGTGCGCAGTTGGGCGTCGACGCGGTGTTTGACAAGTCCAACGAAATTGACGCGCTGGTGGACTATTGCCTCCAGCAGAGCGGCAGTACCGTTTGAAGTCAGTCAATCAACTTGTTCTTGAGCGCGTAGTAGGTGAGATCGCTGTTCGACGCCAGACTCATTTTTTCCATCACGCGGGTTCTGTAGGTGCTGACGGTTTTCACGCTCAGCGAAAGCGCCTTTGCAATATCGCCGGCCGTTTCCCCCTTGGCCAATTTCAGAAACACCTGAAATTCCCGTTCCGACAGTTGCTCGTGGGAGGCGACGTCGTGGGGCCGGTTCAATTGTTGCGCCAGCAGTTCTGCCACCGCCGGCGTGATGTAGCGCTTGCCAAGCGAAATGACGCGGATGGCATCCACAATTTCCGACGGATCGCATTCCTTGTTGAGGTAGCCACTGGCTCCCTGGCGAATCAGGTTGACCGCGTAGTGCTCCTCGGGGTAGCCGCTCAGGATCAGAATGCCAACGTCGGGGGCTTTGGCGCGGATCATGGCCAGCGCATCGATGCCGCTCTGGCCCGGCATGGACAAATCCATGACCAAGATGTCCAGCTCGACATTGCGAACCAGGTCAATCGCCTCGCGGCCGCTGGCGGCCTCACCGACGACACGCAGATCCACCTGGTCCGAGAAAAACTGCTTGAGTCCCGAACGCACAATGGCATGGTCATCAACAATTCCAATTTTAATCATGTCGCTGTCTTTCCATAAAGCCCGCGCGAGCAGGCAACGCAATCAACGCAATGAAAAAGATGGCCGGGCCGGACATCCGCATTGGCCTTAGTACCCATTATTGACGAATTATTCCCCGAAGTATCCAACGGAGCCAGCCGTGAAAAAATTCTCAATCCCGAAAATGGCCATCAGCCTGCCCCTGGCAGTGCTGGCCGCCGCCATCCTCATTTTCATCAATGAGGCGAGTTTTCACGAATCCACGGCGGCGGCGGCCAGCATCGAGGAGGCGCAGCAAACCCGTGAAGCCATCAACCAATTGCTGCAGCGCATGCTGGATGCAGAAACCGGCTCACGAGGCTACCTGCTGACGGGCGACCCGCGCTATCTGGAGCCCTACAACAGCGCCACGGCCGATATCAGCCAGAACCTGGATGTTCTGCGTCAGCTGTTCATCCCCTACCAGAACGAACTCACGGAATTCGGCGTCATGTCCCGGCATATTGCGCGCAAACTGGCCGAGATGGACCTGAGCGTGCGCATGCGCAAGGAAGGCAATGAAGATGCCTGGAAATTTGTCCTGACCACGGATGTCGGCAAGGAGCACATGGAGGCGATTCGTGCGCAATCGTCCAAACTGGCCGCCAGCAGCATCCGCAAGATGGAACTGGGCCAGGTCCAAATCAAGAAAACACTGCAGCTGTCGCGCATCGGCGTGGCCGCCATGGCGCTGGCGGGGCTGCTGGCTTTTTACATGTACCTGCTGCAAACCAAGGCCCTGCTCGCATCAGGCCGGCGCGAACAGGAATCCCTGCAGCGTGAGCGTGACCTGCTGGAGACGCAGGTACGGGAGCGCACGGCCACCCTGGCAGAACTGGCCACCCATTTGCAGAATGTGCGTGAGGATGAGCGGGGCCACCTGGCTCGGGAGCTGCACGACGAACTGGGGGCGCTTCTGACAGCCGCCAAGCTGGATGTCGCCAGGCTGCGGTCACGACTGGCGGGCAACCTGCCGGAAGCAGCAGAACGCCTGGAGCACCTGACCAGCACGCTGAACAGCGGTATTGCCCTGAAGCGCCGCATTGTTGAAGATTTGCGGCCCTCCTCGCTGTCCCATCTGGGTCTGGTGGCCTCCCTGGAGATTCTGGCGCGGGAATTCGAGGAGCGATCCGGCCTGTCCATCACCACCGACCTGGAGCCAGTGGAACTTGGCGGCTCGGCCCAGCTGACGGTGTACCGGCTGGTGCAGGAGTCGCTGACCAACATTGCCAAATATGCCGCGGCCAGCCAGGCCGAGATCAGCCTTCACAATTTCGACAGGTACATCTCCGTGGAGGTCAAGGACAACGGCAAAGGTTTCCGGGTGGAAAACGTGGGGCCCACCAGCCACGGCCTGGCGGGCATGCGCCATCGCGTGGAGGCCGCCGGCGGTCGCCTGACGGTCACCAGCGCCGAGGGAAGTGGCGCGCGAATTTCTGCCGTGCTGCCCAAGACGTTCTGACCCCGGGGGCCGTGCGCATCGCGCCCAACAGTAACAAACTGTCAGCCCCCTCCTACAGTGCCTCCCCCTTGGAACTGACAGGGGTACCCGTTCACAGCCGATGAGGAAAAACCACCATCCTCTTTAACCTTGCTGCAGGGCGTTTCAAAGTTTCGACAACGAAACACTGCCCAACCCAGCTACGCAAGGAGATTGAGATGCTGCACTATTCCGTTGTTTTTTTGGTGATCGCGCTGATCGCCGCCATCTTTGGCTTCGGCGGTATCGCGGCAGGTGCCGTTGAGATTGCCAAGATTCTCTTTTTCATCTTCGCCATCATGGCTGTGGTGAGCTTTGTGATCGGCCTGATCAGGAAGAACTAGCACTAACGACGCGCCCTGTGGCGGTACCTGTCCCGGCACCTGTGCCGGTTCCGTTACCGCGTAAATCAGGACGCGAATTCTCCCCTCTTCACGGACCCCACTTGCATGCCGCCCTTTCCCCCAACCTCCGAAATCTCAACTCATGAAGGACCTGAAATGACCCCCAATACCCCCTCTTCCCCCACTGGCCGCGACACCATGCCCGGCGTGCGCCAGGCCTCCGATGAGCTGCTGGCCAATGCCGTCAAGGCTGTGGAGTCGACAAGGGAACATGCGAACGATGCGCTGGACAAGGCAGAAAACAAGGTGCGCGAATTGCGCGGTAGCGTGGACCCCGTTGTGGACATGCTCGCATCCAAGGCTCAAAGGCTGGCCCGTCAGAGCCTGGACCTGGCGTCCGAGGCCAAAGAGCGTGCCCAGCAATCGTTCTCCCGCGCTGCAGGTGTCACGACGCGGTATGTATCCGAGCAACCGATGCGTTCTATCCTCATTGCTGCGGCAGTCGGTGCAGCTGTGGCCCTGCTGATTTCCTCTTCACGCCATCGGAACGAACGGCGCTATTGAAAAGGCGTCATTGAGGTCACTACTGCGTGACGCCAGCGCTTACCAACCCACACCACCATCATGCTGCACCCACTTTTTTCAACCCTGATCCAAAGGCCTGACCTCATCGTGGATCATGTCTCGGCGTATGCCGCGCTGTTTCACCAGGAAGCCTCCAGCGCCGGCTCCGAGTTGCTGGTCCGGGCTGTGAACTGGGTGCTGGCAGTGCTGTTGGCCGCGGTTTTTCTGGGACTGGCGGGCGTGGCGTTGATGCTGGGGTTGATGCAGAACCACTTCCATTGGGTGCTGGTTGCCGTGCCTGGCTTCGTGCTGGTATTGCTGCTCATTGCCATCGTCCGCGCCAAAAAACCACTCCAGAGCGAACGCTTTCCCGAATTGAAGGCGCAGATCGACACCGACGCGCGCGCGTTGCGCATGGTCGCCTGAGACGCCTGAGACCCTTCCGCCATGCCCACCGTCACAGCCCCCACACCGCAAGAACGCCTCGCGGCCAGCCGCCAGGCGCTCGTCAGGCACATGACGCGCGACGGCCAATCTTCACAATCTTCAGACGGGCGAAACGAGCGTCCGTTCGATGAAACCGATGAGACCCGCGCAAGTGCGAGGGGGACGTGGGCAGTGGCCAAGGGGGCGATGCGGGCCTGGTGGCGCCATCATCCCGGAAGTGCCGCTTTTGATCTGGCCCGGCCGGTGATTGGCAAATTTGCGCAGGAGCAACCCTTCAAACTCCTGGGCATCGCCGCAGGCATCGGCGCTGCCGCCGTGGTGCTGCGTCCCTGGCGCCTGGTTTCACTGGGTGGCGTGTTGCTGGCAACCCTCAAGGCGTCCCAGCTTTCAAGTGTCCTGCTGTCCATGCTGTCCGGCTCCGGGCAAGACGCAGAACCCCGGGAAAGCCATCATGAATAAGCTCGACTTTTCACCACCGCCGGGGATGGCCTGGGGCTTTCGGGCCCATGGCCACCAAGACGCTGTGCAGACCGACGAATCCAGAGACGGTCGCAGAAGACCCCCATGATTACCGCTGGTCGATTGGCGTGGTGCGGCTGATCGGCAGGCTTTTTAACTCAGCACCGGTTCATTCAACAACTGAAGAGGAAAATAATATGAAATACGCTCGCGCAATTGCATTCGCGGCCCTGGCCGGCATCACCGTCATTGGCAGCGGCTGCGCCGTTGGGCGTGGCCAGGAGACGGCCGGAGCCTACATTGACGATGCGGCCATCACGACCGCGGTGAAGGCCAAGTTCGTGGGGGACAAGACCGTCTCAGCCATGTCCATCAGCGTTGAAACGCTCAATGGCACGGTTCAGCTGTCCGGCTTTGCCAAAACAACCGCCGAAAAAGCCCAGGCTGAAGATCTTGCCCGTGGCGTGAAGAACGTCAAGGCCGTTCGCAACGACATCGTCGTTCGTCCCTGACCGGTACCCGCCGCCTTCAGGTTTCTGGAGGCGGTGAGCACTGTAAAGGGTCAACCGAAGGCAGACGGTGGAGTTTTCATCGTCTGCTTTTTCCGCCTGCTTCCACCTGCTTCCATCTGCGCCTGGCCGGTGGAGGTCATGCGGCAGCGTTTCCCCGTTAACCCGAATGGCACTTACTTTGGCAGGTTGGCCTTCGGCGACGTGCGTAAGTGCTTGAAAGCAAAGGGAGATGGCTGACCAAAGGGTCGATAGGATGGTTGTTTACGAAGCACCCAAACCATCTTCCCAAAGGCCAGCCACCATGGATCGTAATGCCCAAAGCGTCTTGCATCAACGTTGCAGCAGCATTGGACGCCGGGCGAGATCGACCCAGGCGGTGGAATTCTTCAACGTTCTGACGAGTCCGGAGT